>CAMPJN010000440.1 GCA_946886875.1 uncultured Pseudomonas sp. | reverse complement strand
CCTGGCGGGTCTTGCCGATAAAATGCTGGCCCAGGTGCCAATCGGAGGTGTGCAGAATGCGCATCTCGCTGAACTCTCATTACAGATAATCCGGCAACCTTGCCTGTTCGCCCCGGTCGAAGCAAATGCGCAATGGATGGGCCGGGCGGATAGGCAAAGCTTGGTGCATCTATGCTAAAACAGCATTCAACCCGCAGGAGCCCTATAGCGCATGAAGCGAACCTGTCATATCGACCTGCTGATCTGCGATTGCGACGGCGTGCTGGTCGACAGCGAAATCCTTTCCGAACGCATCATGCGCGAGACGCTGGCTGCCCATGTGCCGCTGCATGAACTGGAAACCGTTCTGAGCGGCACCTTCGGCTTGCAAAGCCGCGACATTCTTGCGCGGGTCGAGGCGCATTTCGGCATCCGCCTGCCGGAGGGTTTTCATGCCGAGCAGCTGGCCCGCTGCGAAGCGCTTATCCATAGCGAAGTGCAGGCGATACCCGGCGTCTGCGCGGCCCTGCAGAGCATCGACCTCCCCCTGGCCATCGCCTCCAACGGCCGTTACCAGGCGGTGGAACGCGCCCTGCTGCGCTGCGAGCTGAGCGAGCGGGTGGATGTCGGCATCTTTTCCGCCGACCAGGTCGAACGACCGAAACCGGCACCCGACCTTTATCTGCTCGCAGCGAAAACCGCCGGGGTCACGCCGCAGCGTTGCCTGGTGGTGGAAGACAGCGTCACCGGCGTGACCGCGGCGCTTGCCGCCGGCATGCAGGTGATCGGTTTTCTCGGCGCCAGCCACATCCCTCCGCAACACGCAGAGAACCTACGGCAGCTGGGCGTGCAACACCTGATCGAGGATATGCGCGAGCTGCCGGCGCTGGTCGAGCGGCTGTGCTATGCCGAGCCGGTAGTGGTTTTGTCTTGAGCACGTTGGGTCTAGGAGCGCAGCGACGAAGCCCAACAATGACCGCCCTGCCGAAGATCGCGTTGGGCTTCGCGCAGCTCAGGCTACGCGCCCCGGCCAACCTACGTGGCCCAACATGATCGAGTAGTGCAGCGACCTACAACGCCCAATCCTTGACCACCATATGAGTCTTGACCTTCTGCATGCCGGGGAAGTTTTCGATGGCGCAGCGGATCTCGCTGATGCGCTGCATCGACGGCGCTTCGATATACACCAGCTTGGTATTCAGCATGCGCCACAATGCAGAACGGGAACCGAAGTTCCCGTTTGTACTGCTAGCCTAGTTGCCGTTAGGCGTTAGGCGTTAGCAAGCTTCTGCTTGCGGCGGCGCGCCATACCAGCCATCAAACCTAAACCGGCCAACAGCATGGCGTAGGTTTCTGGTTCTGGGACCGGGCTAACAGCGGCAGTGCCAGAGATGGATATTTCTGAAGCGTTGAAATAATTCGACATGCTGCCTTGGAAATTACTCAAGGTGATGAAGTTGGTGGCAATGCTTGCCAAGCTAGTGCCGGCAAAGCTGAATCGGTCATTGCACAAACCACTGGTGCAAGTAGGGCCCCAAGGCGTGGAGTTGAAAACCAGCGACTGACCGCCGAAGGACAATGTTGCGCCGGTCAAAGTGCCTGGTATGGAGTTGCCGGAACCTGTAGCGCCAAAAATATTCAGCTCACTTAGAAAGGTCGGGCTGTTTAAGTGCAAAGTAATGGTGGTGTTATCGCCGAGTGTAAACAGCTGATTCGATTGATGGTCTGCGGAGACAAACCCGTCGTTCAAGGTTCCGTTACCGCCGGTATAGTTGAACAGACCACCGCCTGCGGAGGTGATAGCGCCGCTATAGGTGTGACTCCAATTTCCGAAACCAGATGCTCTTGCATTGGTAATGTCGTAGCCAGTAACGAATTGGGCCGCTTGCGCTGTGCTGATGCTGGAAACAGCGATAGCAACTACGGCAATCAGTGATTTGATACTCATGCAGTGTCTTCCTTTGGCTGGTATGTGCATACATGCTTTTGGGCGGGACTATACAGAGTCGTATCGGCTTGTAACAGTTGCTGGTCGGAAAATATCAGCGAGCGCTTGACAAATGATTATGCCTGTATTTTGGCGTCACTTTTTCGCTGTCACTCCACTGCCAACAGACGAAACCCTTCACCAACTGCGTGCACAACACCTGATCGAGGATATGCGCGAGCTGCCGGCGCTGGTCGAGCGACTGTGCTATGCCGAGCCGGCTGAGGTTTTGTCTTGAAGGGACTGAGTTGTAATGGGTCCAACAATGACCGCCCTGCCGAAGATCGCGCTGGGCTTCGCGCAGCTCAGGCTACGCGCCCCGGCCCAACCTACATGGCTACGTGGCTACGTGGCTACGTGGCTACGTGGCCCAACATGATCAAGAAGTGCAGCGACCTACAACGCCCAATCCTTGACCACCATATGAGTCTTGACCTTCTGCATACCGGGGAAGTTTTCGATGGCGCCGCGGATTTCGCTGATGCGCTGCATCGACGGCGCTTCGATATACACCAGCATATCGGTCTCGCCGCTGATGCCGCTGCAACGGCGCACTTCGGCGAATACGCGCATGCGTTCGACATAGTCTTCGCAGCGCCCGCCCTGATAGAACAGCTCCAGATAGGCCTTGATCCCGGCATCGCCTGGGCTGGCGATCTGCGCATGGTAGCCGCCGATCACCCCGCGCTCCTCCAGTTGGCGGATGCGTTCGCTCACGGCCGAACGCGATAGATTCACTTCACGGGCGATCTGGCTCACGGCCAGACGGGCATCGGCACGCAACAGGGCGAGGATCTGCTGATCGAACTTGTCCACGGGGATTCTCAGGCAAAAGACAATTCGACGGTCAATTCCGTCACTTTGCCGGCTAACGGCGACGCTTCTACAGCGGCTGTTTTCCGGCGGCCGGCATAGCATATCCGGCAAATCACCAGAGCACACACCATGAGCCGTTTAAACCAAGAGCTGGGCCTACTGCAGGGCATAGGTCTACTCAGCACTTCACTGCTCGGCACCGGCATTTTTGTCGTGCCGGCGCTGGCAGCCACCGCCGCTGGCGAAGCATCGCTATGGGCCTGGATGATCCTAATCGCCCTGGTGCTGCCGGTGGCCTTCACCTTCGCCCAACTCGGCCGCCACTTTCCCCATGCCGGCGGTGCGCCGCATCTGATTGGCCGTGCTTTCGGCGCGCGTATGGAACGTCTCAGCGCCCTGCTGTTTCTCGCCGTGCTGCCGGTGGGTTTGCCAGCGGCGCTGAATATTGCCAGTGGCTTCTGGCAGGCGTTGTTCGACCTGGACCGCAGTCAGACGCTGGCCATCCAGCTCGCCACCCTGGTCGCCCTGCTGCTGCTCGGCCAGCGTCCGGCCAAGGCCTCCGGCCTGGTGCAAGGCGCCATCGCGGTGGCGATCATCGGCACCATCGCGCTGATCTGGTGGGTCGGCGACCTGCCAGTGGCCAGCCAGCCGCTGCTGCCGCCCATCAGCGGCTCCTGGCACCTGCTGCCGGCAGCGCTTGGGGTGATGTTCTGGTGCTTCGTCGGTATCGAGGCCTTTACCCATATGGGCGAGGAGTTCAAGAACCCCGAACGGGACTTCCCTCTGGCGCTGCTATTCGGCGTGCTGCTGGCCGGCCTGGTGTATTGGGCCTGCTCGGTGGCGGTGCTGA
>CAMPJN010000439.1 GCA_946886875.1 uncultured Pseudomonas sp. | reverse complement strand
GCCCAGGCGCGGCGGGGTGGCGAGGTTATACCAGAGCCAGTCGGCCTCGGCCACGCTGCTGGGCGCGGCCTCGACCTGGATCAGCCAGGGTTCGATGGCCAGTTGGAAGTGGCTGAAGGTGTGGGTCAGGCCGTCCAGTTCATGGCGGCTGCCCAGCTCCAGGGTATGACGGTTGGCGAGCGGTTCCAGGCCTTGCAGGTCGTCCAGCTCCGGCAGGCTCCAGAGCCCGCCCCAGAGGCCGCTGGATGGCCGGCGATAGAGCAGCACTTCGCCGCTGCGGCTGGCGAAGATCGGCATCAAGGTGCGTTTCTGCGGCAGCGCCTTACGCGGTTTGGCGATCGGGTAGCGGATCTCCAGGCCGAGCAGGTGCGCCTGGCAGCCTTGCCTGAGCGGGCAGAGCAGGCAGCTGGGTTTGCTGCGGGTACAGAGGGTAGCGCCGAGGTCCATCATCGCCTGGGTGTAGTTGTTCACCCGAGCTTGGGGGGTGAAGCGCTCGGCGACGGCCCAGAGCTGTTTGGCGACCTTGGGTTCGCCCGGATAGCCTTCCTGGGCCACGTAGCGCGCCAACACCCGTTTGACGTTGCCGTCGAGGATAGGTGCGCGCAGGCCCATGCTCAGGCTGGCGATGGCGCCGGCGGTGGAGCGGCCGATGCCGGGCAATTCGGTGAGCGCGTCGACATCGCGGGGGAATTCGCCGCCATGTTCGGCCATGACGATCTGCGCGGTCTTCTGCAGGTTGCGCGCACGGGTGTAGTAACCGAGGCCGGTCCACAGGTGCAGCACTTCGTCTTCCGGGGCCTCGGCCAGGGCCTGCACGCTTGGTAGGGCTGTCATAAAACGGTCGAAATAGCCGAGCACGGTGCTGACCTGGGTCTGCTGCAGCATGATCTCGGAAACCCAGACCCGGTACGGGGTGATGCCCTGCTGCCAGGGCAAGTCCTTACGTCCGTGGCTGTCGTACCAGTTGAGTACCGCGGCGGAAAACTGCTCGGGGCTCATCGGTTGAACAGGCCCTTGAGCGCGTCTTTCAGTTCCGGGCTGACCTTGTCGCCGAACTTTTCTTCGATCTTTTCGTTGAGCTTGTTGCCGGCCAGTTTGGCGGCGACCTTGCCCATGCCGTCCTGGTCCAGGCGGCAGGCTTTGCCGCCCATTTCCAGCGGACCGCGACAGCGCAACGGCCATTCGATACCGACATAGCGCTCGTTGACCTGGCAGGCCGGGTCGGGCATTTCACTCTGGTCGCCGATCAGGGTGATGCCGACGCGGTAGTCGAGGCTCAGTACGCGCAGGTCGACATCGCCGTTGCCGCTGACCGCGAGGCCGGGAATGCTCGCTCGCAGGTCCGGGTTGTGCGCCACGCCGTTGATTACCTTGAGATTGCCTTGCAGGGTCTCGAAGGGCGTGTCCTTACCGCGCGGGTCGCTGGTCAGGGCTTTGCGGTTGAGGGTGGCGATGCCGCGGCACAGTTGCTGTTCGAGGTTGGCGTCGACCAGTACGCCGTCTTTCAGGGCGACGCCAATCACGCCGTTAAGGCCTTCGATCCAGGCTTTCTGGCTGTTGCCGCTGGTGCTCAGGTTGGCCTTGAGGTCCAGCTTGCCTTTGAGTGGCGAGGGTTGATCCGGCTTTTTCAGGAAGGGTTCGACTGCGACCCGGTTGAGGGTCTTCTGTACCTTGAGCAGCGGGATGGCCGGGCGTACGTCGATGCTCGCGATGGCCTCGAAGTTGCCGCCGCCGATGTTGCCGCGGGCTTCTTCCAGGGTCAGCAGGCCGGCGAGGCTTTTCACGCGCAGTTTGAAGTTATCGATGGCCTGCTTGTTGGCGGTCAACTGCGCCATGCTCAGGCCCAGCTGCAGATCGAGGCCGCGCATCAGGTCGATCGGTAATACCTGTTCGCTGCTCCAGGCTTGCTGGGTCGGCGCGTCGGGCAGTGGCGTGGTGCCGCTTTGCCCGGCATTGGCGACGCTTTCCTTGACTTCGGCCTTACGCGCGCCGCTGGCGTCCTTGCTGGCCTGGGTTTGTGCCGGCAGGTAGCGATCGAGGTCGAGCTTATCGCCCTGTAGTTGCACGCGCAGCGCCTGCTTGGCGAAGTCGGCGATGGCTATCTGGCCGGTGAAACTGCTGTCGTCGAGCGTCAGCTTGAGGTCTTCGAGGGTCAGGCTGTTGGTGCCGCCACTGAGGCGGCTGACCATTTCGAAATTGCCGAGGGTGGTTTCGTCGCTCATTGGCGGCAACGTCTGGCCGATGGTGGCGAGGAACTGGCGCAGGTTGAGCGGGGCGATGGACAGGCCGCCGCTGAGCTTGGGCTCTGTATCCAGATCGCGGATTTTCAGTTCGCCGAGGGCGCGCAGCTGGTTGCCGGAGAGCTTCAGGCTGTTCCACTCGGCGACCTGGGCGGCCAGGTCGACCAGCAACTGGCCTTGCGCCGAATAGGTCAGGGTCTGGCCGTCGAAGGGTTCGCCGGAAATCTCCCCGGACAGTTTGGCGTCTTCCAGTTGGTAGCGTTTGAGCACGCGGTCGAAACGCAGCTCGCCCTGCAGCTCGCTACGTGCGCGCAGCACCGGCTGGTTGGTGCCGAAAAAGGCGCTGAGTTTGAGCGGGATATTACTGCCCTCGCGGATCGCGCCTGTGGTCAGCTGAATGCTTTCGGCGCTGAACTGCTGGCCCTTCTGCGCATCGTGGTAGTCGATGCGCGCGCTGTTGACGATCAGGCTATCGATATCCAGTTTCAGCGGCTGCGCTTTGACCGCGGGGCTCTCGGCTGCGCTATCGGGCGCTGTCGCCGGGGTATCGGCGCTGGCGGGAGGCTGCTGGTTGGCGGCTTGCGCCGGACGGCCGACATCTTCCCAGTTGCTGCGGCCTTTTTCGTCACGTTGCAGGTTGAGGTTGAGGCCGTCGATACGGATGTCGCTCATCTGCACTTCTTTGCGCAGCAGCGGCAATACGCGCACTGACAGGCCGAGCAGGCGCAGGTCGGCGAACGGCTTGTCGGGCGTGCTGGCGCTGGCCAGGGTGGCGTCGGTCAGCTCAAGGCCGAGCCAGGGAAACAGACTCCAGCCGATGTCGCCCTTGAGGGTCAGTTCCAGGTTGGCCTTGTCGCGGGCCAGCTGGCGGATTTCGTCTTTATAGTCGTTGGGATCGAACAGGTGGGTCAGGGCGAAGCCCAGCGCCACTATGATCAGCAACAGCCCGAGGAACACCAGACCCAGGATTTTGCCGAGCGCTTTCATGTGCGAGTCCTTGTTTTGGATAACTTAAATAAGTCGCCGAGTATAGCCTCGACTGTCTTTACAGATCATGTAAATGGGCCACTCGCTCGGCAATCGCCAGGCTGGCGGTGAGCCCTGGCGATTCTATGCCGAACAGATTGGTCAGGCCGGGCAGCCCGTGATCCTCGGCCGTTTGGATATGGAAGTCGACGGCCGGTTCCCCTGGCCCCGCGAGTTTCGCGCGGATACCGCTGTAGCCCGGCACCAGGCGCGCGCTATCGAGCGTTGGGAAGTAGCGGCGGATGGCCTCGGCGAATGGCTCGCGCAAGGCTTCGTCGAGCTGGTAGTCGACGTGGTCGAGATACTGGGTATCCGGGCCGAAGCGCAGCTGGCCGCCGAGATCCAGGGTGGCGTGGATGCCGAGGC
>CAMPJN010000438.1 GCA_946886875.1 uncultured Pseudomonas sp. | reverse complement strand
GAACAGACATGATCCCAGTAATTCTTTCCGGCGGTAGCGGCTCGCGACTTTGGCCTTTGTCGCGCAAACAGTACCCCAAGCAGTTCCTCGCATTGACCGGCGACGACACCCTGTTCCAGCAAACCATCAAGCGTCTGACCTTCGAAGGCATGCAGGCGCCGGTGCTGGTATGCAACAAGGAGCACCGCTTCATCATCAACGACCAGCTGAAAGCCCAGAAACTCGCTTCGCAGGCGCTGATCCTCGAACCCTTCGGCCGCAATACCGCTCCTGCGGTGGCCATCGCCGCCCTGCAACTGGTCGCCCAAGGCCGCGATGAGCTGCTGCTGATCCTGCCGGCCGATCACGTGCTGGAAGACCAGAAAGCCTTCCAACGCGCCCTGGCATTGGCCACCCTCGCCGCCGAACGGGGCGAGATGGTGCTGTTCGGCATCCCCGCCCTGCGTCCGGAAACCGGCTATGGCTATATCAAATCCGGCGCCGACAAGATCCTTCCCGACGGCGTGACCCGGGTTCAGGAGTTCGTCGAGAAGCCCAATGAAGCCCGCGCCCAGCAATTCGTCGAATCCGGCGATTATTACTGGAACAGCGGCATGTTCCTGTTCCGCGCCAGCCGTTACCTCGAAGAGCTGCAACGTCACGAGCCGGATATCTATGACACCTGTCTGCTGGCTCTGGAACGCAGCAGCCTGGACGGCGACACCATCAATATCGACGCGGCGACCTTCGCCTGCTGCCCGGACAACTCCATCGACTACGCGGTGATGGAGAAAACCACTCGCGCCTGCGTGGTGCCGCTGAGCGCCGGCTGGAACGACGTCGGCAGCTGGTCGTCGATCTGGGACGTGCACGAGAAGGACGCCAACGGCAACGTCACCAAGGGCGACGTGGTGGTACACAACAGCCGCAACTGCCTGGTGCATGGCAACGGCAAGCTGGTATCGGTGATAGGTTTGGACGATATCGTGGTGGTGGAAACCAAGGACGCCATGATGATCGCCCACCGCGACCACGTGCAGGACGTGAAGAAGGTGGTCAATCAGCTCGATGAGCTGGGCCGCAGCGAAACCCAGAACCATTGCCAGGTATTCCGCCCGTGGGGTTCCTACGACTCGGTGGACATGGGCGGGCGTTTCCAGGTCAAGCACATCACGGTCAACCCGGGTGCGACGCTGTCCTTGCAGATGCACCATCACCGCGCCGAACACTGGATAGTGGTCAGCGGCACCGCCGAGGTGACCTGCGACGACAGAGTGTTCCTGCTCACCGAGAACCAGTCCACCTACATTCCCATGACCTCGGTGCATCGCCTGAGCAACCCCGGCAAGATCCCCCTGGAGATCATCGAAGTGCAGTCTGGCAGCTACCTGGGCGAAGACGATATCGAGCGTCTCGACGACGTCTACGGCCGTAGCAAGGTCGAACCGCTCAAACTCGCCGCAGGCTAAGCCCCCGCTCCGCGCGCCCTCGTCGAGGGTGCGCGGGATCAAGGCATATGCTCCTTCCTCCGGCCTTGTGTAGGATGAACCTCTGTTCATCGACCAAGGCCCTTTCCAGCCATGCTATTCGGCGCAATCCTGGTATTGAGTTGGCTGATCCTGTTGATCCGCTATCCCGCTAAAGCCCTGCCCATTTCCCTCGCCGCGCTGATCGGTCTGGGGCTGGTGGCAGCCTGGGTGCTCTGGCAGGAAGGCCGTGAAAATCGCGCGCTCAGCCACCTGCAACTGCGCATCGACTACGACCTGCAACGCTGCCAAGCCGACCGCCCGCTGGCGCTGACCCTGAGCAACGGCAGCGACGCCGCCGTGCAGGAACTGCGTTGGCAGATCGCCGCCTACCGTCCCGGTGAAAACATCAACCTGGCCGAACGTCTCTACGAATCGCCGCGCTACAGTGGCCCCGGCGAACTGCTGCCCGGCGCCACCTGGGAAACCTGTCTGCCGCTGCCGACTCTGCGCAGCGGCTATCGCGCCAGCAGCCTGGAATTCCGCGCAGAAGACTTGCAAGGCCACTTCAGCTACTGACGCCACAGGCTGTTGAAAAACTACCTGCGTTGCCGATACTGCGTTAAAAACAGGCTCGCCGGCCTCGCCTACGTTTTTCAACGGCCGGTATAAACCACTCGCACAAGGATGACCGCATGCCCCAGCCCAACGCCCTGATCACCGGATGCTCCAGCGGCATCGGCCGCGCCCTCGCCGAGGTATTCCAGCAGGCCGGTTACCGGGTCTGGGCTACCGCGCGCAAAGCCGAAGACCTGACCATGCTGGAGGCCGCGGGTTTCGATGCGGTGCAACTGGATGTCAACGACGGTCAGGCCCTTGGCCAATTGGCCGAACGTATGGCGGCGGAAATCGGCGGCCTCGATGTGCTGATCAACAATGCCGGTTACGGCGCCATGGGCCCCTTGCTCGACGGCGGCGTGGACGCCATGCGTCGGCAATTCGAAACCAACGTGTTCTCGATTATCGGCGTGACCCGCGCCATGTTCCCGCTGCTGCGCCGCAGCAAGGGTCTGGTGGTGAATATCGGCAGCGTCTCGGGCGTTCTGGTTACCCCGTTCGCTGGCGCCTACTGCGCCTCCAAGGCCGCGGTGCATGCGCTCAGCGATGCCCTGCGCCTGGAGCTTGCGCCCTTCGCCGTCGAAGTGATGGAAGTGCAACCCGGCGCCATCGCCTCGAGCTTCGGCGCCAACGCCAGCCGCGAAGCCGAACAGCTGATCGACGAAGCCTCGCCCTGGTGGCCGATCCGCGAAGGCATCCGCGCCCGCGCCAACGCCTCGCAGGATCAGCCCACGCCGGTCAACCATTTCGCCCGCAACCTGCTCGCCGCCGTGCAGGGCAAAAAACGCCCCGCCCTGCTGCGCCTGGGCAACGGCAGCCGCAGCATGCCGCTGATAGCCGCCCTGGTACCCAGGCGCCTGCTCGATGCGGTGTTGCAGAAACGCTTCGGTTTGAACCGCAGCCTTTAACCACCCAGAAGGTCGTTATCAACGGTCTGCTAGCCAAGCGGAGAGCGCCATGCCCGATTCAGTCCCGATGCACCGCCTGGCCATCAGCGGCATAGTCGCGGCGGTGCTGCTCAACCTGCTGCTGCGCACCTTCGTCAGGCTTGGCGGGGTAATCACCACCATGCTGATCGCCACCGCCATCGCCGCGATCATGGCCTTGTGGTTCGCCTGGCGCCATCGCCGCGCGCCCACAGCGGGCGAACGCTGGCGTCTGGTTGCACTCTATGGCGGCGGGCTGGGCGTGCTCTATCTGGGGCTACTGACGATGATGGCGCTACAGGACAACCCCAGCCCCATGGGCATGCTGATCTTCGCCCTGCATTACTTCAGCTATCCGTTCTTCGCCTGGCTGTTTTTCTCGCGGCGGTTTCACAAAGGCTCGCGATAAGCGCACTTTTGGGTGGACATGGCGAAGCCTTGTCCGCTGCCAGCAGCCAAATGGCGAGCAAGCCTGCGGCATGTCCGCCCAAACTTAAGGTTCATTACATTTCTGTGGGAAAGGCTGACTTGGTACCGGACTGGCAATTTTGTGTGTCGGCCAATGGCTTGGCACGGCCCATTAACGCATATGCTGAACGTCTGGGTTGCGCCCCTCACGGGCGCCACACCTTTCTTGCTTGCCCAAGAAAGGTGTG
>CAMPJN010000437.1 GCA_946886875.1 uncultured Pseudomonas sp. | reverse complement strand
TGGAACAGGCCGGCGCGGCCATGCTGCTGCTCGAATGCGTGCCCAGCGAGCTGGCGGCGGAAATCAGCCAGGCGGTGAAGATCCCGGTGATCGGCATCGGCGCCGGCGGTGACACCGACGGCCAGGTTCTGGTCCTGCACGACATGCTCGGCCTGTCCCTCAGCGGCCATGTACCCAAGTTCGTGAAGAACTTCATGGACGGCCAAAGCAGCGTCGCCGGCGCTATCGGCGCATACGTCAAAGCAGTCAAAGAAAAAAGTTTCCCCGCAGCCGAACACGGATTTTCTGCATGAATACGGTTAAAACCGTGCGCGAATTGCGCGCCGCCGTTGCCCAGGCCCGCGCCGAAGGCAAACAGATCGGCTTCGTACCGACCATGGGTAACCTGCATGCGGGCCATGCCGCATTGGTGGAAAAGGCCGCCCAGCGCGCCGATTTCGTGGTCGCCAGCATCTTCGTCAACCCGCTGCAGTTCGGCCCCAACGAAGACCTCGACAGCTACCCGCGCACCCTGGCTGCCGACCAGGAGAAACTCTTCGAGGCCGGCTGCAATCTGCTGTTCACCCCGGATGTCGAAGAAATGTACCCCCACGGCATGGCCGGACAGACCCGGGTCAGTGTCGCCGGAGTATCCGAAGGCTTGTGCGGCGCCAGCCGGCCGGGCCATTTCGAGGGCGTGGCGACGGTGGTAACCAAGCTGTTCAATCTGGTCCAGCCGGACCTGGCGATCTTCGGCCAGAAGGACTTTCAGCAGCTGGCAGTGATCCGCACCCTGGTGCGCGATCTGAACATGCCGATCCAGATCATCGGCGAGCCCACGGTACGTGCCGAAGACGGCCTGGCGCTGTCCTCGCGCAATGGTTACCTGAACGCCGAACAACGCGCCGCCGCGCCCGTGTTGTATCGCAGCCTGACGCAGATAGCTGAGGCGATCCGCCAGGGGCAGCGCGATTACCCCGCACTGATCGCCGCCGCTCAGGCGCAACAACTGGCCGCGGGTTTTCGCCCCGACTACCTGGAAGTGCGCGAGTCGAACAGCCTGCGCCCGGCCACCGCGGATGACCGTCAGCTGGTGATTCTGGTCGCGGCCTTTATCGGCAGCACCCGACTGATCGACAACCTGGCGTTCGACCTCGACGGCGCGCCCTGAGCCGATTTTTTATCGCCGTGCGGTTTACTCCAACACCGCACTGGCGATCCGCTACAAAAGCGCGATTAGCCGAACTTCTGCAGTCACCGCGTTATCGAAGCAAAATCGTTGATCACGCGCGTATCTGCGGGCATAGCGTCAGCTCCGTGCGCCAGTTGGCGTAACAGCCCCCTTGCCGTCGCTTGCGGGCGGTACAAAACCCTGGCCACCAAGCGCGCAGCGGCTTGCCTGACACCGGGGTTAGCCAGTTAAACTCGAGGCCCGGACGCTTCCGGGCTTATGCTTCCCGCACATTTTTTCGCCAATCCCCAGGACAAGGAATACGCCGCCGATGGCCGATCGCCCGCAACCCCACGCTGTCACCACCCTCCCCGCTTGGCAGGCACTGCGCCAACACCGTGAGCAGATGAATGACTTCAACATGCGTGAGGCCTTCGCCAGCGATAGCCAGCGTTTTGCCCACTATTCCCTGAGCAGTTGCGGCCTGCTGCTCGACTACTCGAAGAACCTGGCCAGCGATAGAACCCTGGAGCTGTTGGTGCAGCTGGCCGAACAGGCTGGATTGCCGCAATCGATCGAAGCGTTGTTCGCTGGCGAAAAGGTCAACGGCTCGGAAGGCCGCGCCGCGCTGCACACAGCCTTGCGCAGCCCGATCGGCCGGCGCCTGGAACTGGACGGGGTCGACCTGATTCCCCAGGTGCATCAGGTACTGCACCAGATGACTGAACTGGTCAGCCGTATCCACAGCGGCCTATGGCGCGGCTACAGCGAAAAACCGATCACCGAGGTGGTGAACATCGGTATCGGCGGCTCCTTCCTCGGCCCGCAATTGGTTTCCGAAGCGTTGCGCCCGTTCACCCAGCGTGGCGTGCGTTGCCATTACCTGGCCAATATCGACGGTAGCGAATTCCGCGACCTGACCGCGCGGCTGAATCCGGAAACCACGCTGTTTATCGTCTCTTCGAAATCCTTCGGCACTCTGGAAACCCTGAAGAACGCCCTGGCCGCGCGCGAGTGGTACCTGGCCATGGGCGGCCCGGAAGCGCAGTTGCACAAGCACTTCATCGCGGTGACCAGCAACCAGAAAGCCGCTATCGAGTTCGGCATGAAGGCGGAAAACATCTTCCCGATGTGGGATTGGGTCGGCGGCCGCTACTCCCTGTGGTCGGCGATCGGCCTGCCCATCGCCCTGGCCATTGGCATCTCCAACTTCAAGGAACTGCTGGCCGGCGCCTATGCCATGGACCAGCATTTCACCCAGGCACCGCTGGCGCAGAACATGCCGGTGCTGATGGCCCTGCTGGGCATCTGGTACGGCAATTTCTGGGATGCCAAGAGCCAGGCGATCCTGCCGTACGACCACTACCTGCGCAATTTCACCAAGCACCTGCAGCAGTTGGATATGGAGTCCAACGGCAAGTCAGTGCGCCAGGACGGCACTGCGGTGGACTTCAACACCGGGCCGGTGATCTGGGGCGGGGTTGGCTGTAACGGCCAACACGCCTACCACCAGTTGCTGCACCAGGGCACCCAGCTGATTCCGGCGGACTTCATCGTGCCGGTGAACAGCTTCAGCCCCCTGGCCGACCACCACCAATGGTTGTTCGCCAACTGCCTGTCGCAAGCCCAGGCACTGATGCACGGCAAGACCCGCGCCGAGTCCGAGGACGAGCTGCGCGCCAAGGGCCTGGACGAGACCGAAGTGCAGCGCCTGGCGCCGCACAAGGTGATCCCCGGCAACCGCCCGAGCAACATCCTCGTGCTGACCCGCGTGGCACCCTACAACCTCGGTGCGCTGGTCGCGCTGTACGAGCACAAGGTATTCGTGCAAAGCGCCATCTGGGGCACCAACGCCTTCGATCAGTGGGGCGTGGAGCTGGGCAAGGAACTGGGCCTGGGCGTCTATCAGCGCCTCACCGGCGAGACCGACGAGCCGGCCAGCGATGCCTCGACCCAGGGTCTGATCCAGCATTTCCGCGAGCGCCATCGCGGCTAGCGGGCCGTTGCAAAACCTCGGCGAGGCAAGGCGCAGGCGGTCTGTTCGAGGTTTTCCGATTTTCGGCTTTTCGCTTGAATGCTATGGTTTATCCACTGCGGAATAACAAAAAGGCCCCGCCATGTTCGAAATCACTCGCCACCCCGTTGCCGACGCCGTGCGCCAGCGCGCCCACTTGCACGATGACGATTACCAGCGCCTGTACCGTCAATCCATCGAACAGCCCGAGCGCTTCTGGGCCGAACAGGCGACGACTTTCCTCGACTGGTTCAAGCCCTGGGATCAGGTCTACAGCGGCGACCCGCAAAGCGGCCAGGCCAGCTGGTTCGCCGGCGGCCAACTGAACGTCAGCTACAACTGCATCGACCGTCACCTGGAGCAGCGCGGTGAACAGATCGCCCTGATCTGGGAAGGCGACAACCCGTCCGAATCGGCCAATATCACCTACAACAAGCTGCACAGCCATGTCTGCCGCCTGGCCAACGTGCTGAAAAGCCGCGGGGTG
>CAMPJN010000436.1 GCA_946886875.1 uncultured Pseudomonas sp. | reverse complement strand
CGGACAACGGTTTCAAGCTGAGCGAGGAAGGCGAGATCCTGTTCAACTGCCCGACCCTGATGAGCGGCTATTACAAGGATGAAGAAAAAACCCGCGAGACCCTCGACGGCAAAGGCTATTACAGGACCGGCGACCTCGGCGAAGTCGACAGTCAGGGCTATCTGCGGATTTCCGGGCGCATCAAGGAAATCTTCAAAACCGAGAAAGGCGAATATGTGGCTCCGGCGCCCATCGAGGCGCAACTGGCCTCGTTCAAAGGTTTCGAACAGATCTGTCTGGCCGGCTCCGGCCTGACCCAGCCGGTGGCGGTCGTGACCCTGGCCGAGGCCTATCAGAACTCGCCGCGCAGCGAAATCGGCGATGCCATCAACAAGTTCGTCAAACAGCTCAACGCCAGCCTGCTCAACCACGAGAAGATTTCCGGCGTGGTTATTTCGACCAAGGATTGGTCGCCCGACAACGGCTTTGTCACCCCAACCCTGAAGGTCAAACGCAACAAGGTCGAAGAGCAGTATTCGAGCTTGATGGCGCATGTCTCCACATCGGGCGAAACCGTGGTTTGGGAAAGTGCCCAGCAGGCCGCTATTTAAAGCTGACGCCTGGTTGCGTGTTGCCCAGTAGGAGCCAGCTCGCTGGCGATGCTGTTGGACGCGAGTTGCCCCTCTCTACTTCCGGTGCGAGGGGGCAATTCGCGCAGGTCGGACAATCGCGCAACAGCTGATCAGGACAGGCCTTTCATAGCGCAGATCAAAGGGAAAACCATGCAAGACCCAACTCGACTGCAATCGCCGCGCATCGCGGTGATCGGGGCCGGCCCGGCCGGGCTGACCGCGGCGGATACCCTGCAACGCCTCGGCTATAAAAACGTCACGGTTTTCGAACAGCTCGACCGGGTCGGCGGCAAAGTCTATTCATTGCGCAGCGGCGCTGGCGTGATCGAACTGGGCGCGGTGCTGGCGTCGGCGGAGTGCACGCTGGTATTGGAGCTCGCCGACCGCCACCGCATTCCTTACGCACCCTACCCGGTCAGTTTGCTGATACTCGACGAGCACGGTGAGCGGCAGAGCTTCGAATCCTTTCTCAGTAGCCGTTATCCGGCGAGCGACATTCAACGGGCGATCGGCAACTACGTCACGACCCTGGCGGGCGTCGCCGAGATGCAGGTCAGCGACATGACCGAACTATCGGGCGATCTCTGCCTGCCGTTCGAGCAATTCGCGCAGAAGTACGGCTTCACCCCGATCGCCGAGCTGGCGCGCAGCCTGCTGGTCGGCTTCGGCTACAGCTACTACGAAACCACCCCCGCGCTGTATTTCATGCAGCTGATCGGCTGGCTGCTCAAACCCGGCGGCGCCAAGGGACTGCAAGCCGGCGAGTTCTATATGTTCCCGAACGGCTATCAAACGCTCTGGGAAGCCATCGCCGCGGGCTGTGACGTGCATCTGAACGCGCAGATAACCTCGATCAAACGGCCGACACAGTCCGGCGGCCCGATTCAGTTGAGCGTCAACGGCACGCAACAGCATGAATTCGATGCGGTCATCGTTTCCGCGCCGCTGCACACCCTGAGCAACTTTCTCGATCTCACGGCCGAGGAATCGAACCTGTTCACCCAGGTGCGCAGCGATCGCTATTTCGTCAACCTGTTCAGCGCCAGCGACCTGGTCACTGGGGAGTTCCTGTTCTTCCACGATCACGCGCGCCCGGAGAAGATCAACCACATCAACGCTTGGGCCAATCGCGACCCGGCGCTGCCGGTCTATATCGGTTGGCAACTCGCCGAGCGCGGGTTATCGCTCGAGCAGGTCGGCGAAGTGCTGCGCCGGGATGTGCTGGCGCAAGGTGGCAGCTTCGGCGAACTGAAACTGCGCCAGGAATGGGACTACTTCCCGCATGTGGACAGCGAAGCGTTGCGTAACGGCTTCTATCAGCGGGTCGAGGCGTTGCAGGGGGTGGGTAATCTGTTCTACGTCGGCAGTTCGCTCAGCTTCGAAACCGTGGAGCACAGCGCGCGCCAAGCCCGGGAGCTGGTGAGCAAGCGCTTTGCCCCGCTCATGGACGGTGGTTAATCGCGGTTCAATTCCCGCAACGCCCAATAGCACAGACCCGCGGAGACGACTTCCAACAACAGCGCATAAAGGTTGAAGGTCTGCTGGGCGCCGCCGTCCAGCCACAGGCCGCCGATACGCGCCAAGGCCAATGCGCTGTAGAGCAGCGTCAGCAGGGTCAAGGCCGGCTGGATCAACTGGCGCCGCGCCAGGCTGAGGCCGATAAATGCCGCCAACCCCAATTGCAGGCCGCCGTAATAGGCGCGCATATCGGTCGCCGCCGCCGGGGCCATCAGCAGCATGCCACTGAGGTTGGCCATTTCATGCGGGCGAATGAAATAAGCCAGACCCAGCCCGGCGGTGGCCAGCAATTGCAGCGACAGAATCACGCGTGCGAGCAACATGGACAGCATCCTTCCCTGAGAATCGTGGGTGCAGCATAAGCGCGGCGGGCGCATTCGGATACAACCTATGGTTTCGACCGTAGCGGCACGCGCGCTATCCTCGAACAGACATCCACAGAGGACCACCGCCATGCGACTTCTAACCCTGCTGCTGTGCGCCTGGGCAGGCCTGGCCCAGGCCGCCGAAACCCTGACCATCGATGTGCACCGCGACCCCAACTGCGGCTGCTGCAAGGCCTGGATCGGCCATTTGCGGGACAATGGCTTCGTCGTCAACGACCATGTCGAGAGCGATATGAGCGCGGTCAAACAACGTCTCGGCGTGCCGCCACGGCTGGCGTCCTGCCATACTGGAGTGATCGACGGTCAGTTCATCGAAGGCCATGTCCCCGCCAGCGACATCCTCAAATTGCGCCAACGGCCCGACCTGCTCGGCGCCGCCGTACCCGGCATGCCCACTGGTTCGCCGGGCATGGAATACGGCGATAAACGCAACGCCTATCAGGTAATAGGCGTGGACAAGCAAGGCAAAGATCAACTGATCAGTGAATATCCGGCCAACTGATTGCAAGGAGCGCCCATGTCACCCTTGGTTTACTGGCAACTCGATGTATTCGCCGAGCGGCCGCTGGCCGGCAACGGCGTAGCGGTATTCCCCGATGCGCGCCAGCTGACGCCGGCCGCCATGCAGGCGCTGACCCGCGAGCTGCGCCAGTTCGAGTCGATCTTCCTGCTGCCCGGCAGCGACCCGCAGGTTCATGGCGCGCGGATCTTCACCCTGGAGGAAGAACTGCCCTTCGCCGGCCATCCGATCCTCGGTGCAGCCGCCCTGCTGCACCACCTGCAGGGCTCGACCACGGAAGCCGAATGGACCCTGCAGCTGGCCGCCAAGAGCGTGCGCCTGCTTACCCGCCGTCAGGAGCGGGGTTTCTACGCGCAGATGGATCAGGGCGTGGCCGAATTCGCGGCGCAGCTAACCACCGCGCAAGCGCAGCTGATCGCCGAGGCCTTTGGCTTGAACGGCGCCCAGCTGGACAGCCGCTACCCGGCCAGGGTGATCAGCACCGGCCTGCCCTACCTGATCCTGCCGGTCACCGCCCAGGGCCTGACCCAAGCCAAGCAGCAGCGCATGCTGGACGCCGAGTTGGCGGCCCATGGCGCCGCCTTCGTATTCCTGCTGGACGTGGATAACCGCGAAGGACGCAC
>CAMPJN010000435.1 GCA_946886875.1 uncultured Pseudomonas sp. | reverse complement strand
ACACCACCACTTTGCCGCTCGGTCAGGTCATGTATGTCTTCGAAGACGTACGCGGTGACGCGAGCATCAAGGAAGTCGCGTCCCCGGCGCTGCAGGCGAGTTTTCGCCAGCACCAGCGGGATGTGCTGAATGCCGGCTATTCACGTTCGGTGTTCTGGATTCGCCTGGATCTGGAGTACCGCCCAGAGCAGCAAGCCAGCCCACGGTTGTGGTTGCTGGAGCTGGCCTATCCGCCGCTGGACCACCTTGAGCTTTACCTAGAAGACGGCCAGGGCGGTTATCAGCTGGCCCGACGTACCGGCGACGCCTTGCCGTTCGCCAGTCGGCAGATCAAACAAAACAACTACCTGTTCGAACTCGAACTGCAGCCCCATCAGCTGCAGCGGGTGTTTTTGCGTCTCGAAAGCCAGGGCTCGATCCAGGCGCCACTGACGCTCTGGGCACCCAACGCCTATCTGGAAGAGCAGCCCGCGCGGGTCTATATGCTCGGCATCATCTATGGCGTATTGCTGGTGATGCTGATCTACAACCTGTTCATCTTCCTCAGCGTGCGCGACACCAGCTACCTGTATTACATCCTCTATATCGCCTCGTTCGGCCTGTATCAGGTCTCGGTGAATGGCGCCGGTATTGAATATTTCTGGCCGGCCAACCCTTGGTGGGCCAACGCGGCGACACCATTCATGATCGGTTCGGCGGCCCTGTTCGGTTGCCAGTTCGCCCGTAGTTTTCTGCACACCGCCGAGCACAGCCGATGGATGGATCGTGCGCTACTGGTGATGATGGGCTGCGGCGCGGTGGTGATGCTGTTGGCCCTGACCGCCAGCTATGCCCTGTCCTTGCGCCTGGCCACCTACCTGGCGTTGCTGTTCACCGTGCTGATCTTCGCTGCCGGGGTACTCGCCTGGCTGCGCGGCATGCGCGTGGCGCGCTACTTCATCATCGCCTGGAGCGCCTTTCTCGCCGGCGGGGTGATCAACACCCTGATGGTGCTCGGTTACCTGCCCAACGTGTTCTTCACCATGTACGCCAGCCAGATCGGCTCGGCCCTCGAGGTTGGTCTGTTGTCCCTGGCCCTGGCCGACCGCATCAATGCGATGAAAGAAGAGCGCGCGCGCATCCTCCAGGAAGCCGGGCGCACCCTGGAAGCCTTGAACCAGGAACTGGCCAACAGCAACCGCTTCAAGGATGAATTCCTCGCCACCGTGACCCACGAGCTGCGCACACCGATGAATGGCGTGATCGGCTCGCTGGAGCTGATGCAGACGGTCACGCTGGACCCCGAGCTGGCGCAGTACCAGCGTACCGCCGCCAGCTCCGCACGCGACATGATGCGCATGGTCAACGATATTCTGGCCCTGACCGAACTGCAGTCCGGCAAACTCTATCCGCGCCGCGAGCCTTTCAGCCTGCGCGGGATGTTCGACGGCCTGCGCGCGCAGTACGCGCCGCGTGCCGAGGAAAAGGGCCTGCATTTCATTCTCGAGCTCAACGAGAACCTGCCCGACATCCTCGAAGGCGATGCCGCCAAACTGACCCAGAGCCTGGGTTATCTGCTGGACAATGCGATCAAGTTCACCGCGCGCGGCAGCGTTTGCGTGCGCGTGGGTTACGTCGCACCGGTGGCCGATAACCTCGCACTGCGCATTGATGTGATCGACACCGGGATAGGCTTTCGGGTGCCGAAAGATGTGGCCCTGTACCAGCGTTTCCATCAGCTGGACGGTTCTATGACCCGCGAATACGGCGGCCTGGGTATCGGCTTGGCGATTTGCCGGCAGTTGGTCGATCTGCTCGGCGGCTCGTTAACCCATGAGTCGACGCCAGGGCAGGGCAGTCGTTTCCAGTTGCACGTACCCCTGACCTTGCCGGTGCAGGGCGCCATAGTGGCGCCGGTGCGGCATGCCGGTGGGCCGGCGGTACGCCAGCCGGAGCAGTGCACGATATTGGTGGTCGAGGACAACGCGATCAACCAACTGGTGACCCGCGGCATGTTGCTCAAGCTCGGTTACCGCGTGCGCACCGCCGACAACGGCGCAGAGGCGTTGGAAGTGCTGCGCAGCGAGGTGGTCGATGCGGTATTGCTGGATTGCCAGATGCCGGTGATGGACGGCTTCGCCACCTGTCGCGCCTTGCGCGGTTTGCACCATTGCGCCGACCTGCCGGTGCTGGCGATCACCGCCCATAGCCATAGCGGCGATCGCGAGCGCTGCCTGGCGGCGGGCATGAGCGACTACCTGGCCAAGCCGGTCAAGTTCGAGGAACTGCGCATGCTGCTGCATGACTGGGTGCTGTGCCGCGCGCATTACGAATATTAAGCAGCAAGCCAAGCGGTAAGCGTCAGCCCATGGCGCTTATGCCCGCAGTTGTGCCCTGAATCCCGCTTTTGCCAAAACCTGAATCCTGATTCACTGACTAAATCGTGAATCGGGATTCAGATTATGGCTTACCGCACCAGTCCACTCCGTATCGACCGCGACCAGGCATTGCGTCAGCGCATTCTCGCCTGCGCCTTGCAGCGCGTCGCCGCTGGCGGTTTTGTCGCTCTGACCATGCAGGCCCTGGCCGATGATGTCGGCATCGCCACCGGTAGCCTGTACCGGCACTTTCGCGGCAAAGGCGAATTGGCCGCCGAAGTTTTCGCCAGCGCCAGCCAGCGTGAAGTCGATGCATTGACGCAGGTGCTGCGCGCCCCTGGCAGCCCTGCGGTACGCCTGGCCGACGGGGTGCGGCAGTTCGCCGGGCGTGCCTGGCATAGCCAGCGCCTGGCCTTCGCCTTGATCGCCGAACCGGTCGAACCGGAAGTCGACGAGCAACGCCTGTTGTACCGCGTGGCCTATGCCGAACTCTTCGCCGAGCTGCTCGACGAAGGTGTCGCCAGCGGCGATTTTCATCTCGATCAGATCAACCTGATAGCCGCCTGCCTGGTCGGCGCCATTGCCGAAGCGCTGGTCGGTCCGCTTTCACCGCAGGCGCGCGCCGCCCGCGAAGCCGGGCGCCCCACCCTGGCGCTGGAAGCGGTCAGCCACAGCCTGATCACCTTTTGTTTACGCGCCGTCGGCGCTCCATTGCTCGACGAGGAACCTCAGTCATGAAAGCCAGCCTGCATGCCGAAACCCACGACGTATTCAACCAGGCGCCGCCGCTCGACGGCGCCAACCTCTATCGCCTCGACCTGCCCCTGCAGGAGTGGACCCGACGCTTTGGCGGCGGCTGGGCCGAGCAGCAGCTCGACGCCTACGGCGCCTTGGCCGGCGGCGACCTGATGGCCGCGGGCTTTCTCGCCAACGAAAACAAGCCGGTATTCAAGAGCCATGATCGCTTCGGCCATCGTATCGACCTGGTCGAGTACCATCCGGCCTATCACCAGCTGATGAGCGCGGCCATCGCCCATGGCCTGCCGTCCATGCCCTGGACCAACCCCCGCGACGGCGCCCAGGTCGCCCGCGCCGCCATGAGCTATATGCACAGCCAGGCCGAAGCCGGCAGCGGCTGCCCCTTGACCATGACCTACGCCAGCGTGCCGGCCTTGCGCCTGCAACCGAATATCGCCGAGATCTGGCTGCCGAAGATCCTCTCGACCGAATACGACCCGCGCAACCTGCCGATCGAGCAGAAGACCGGCGCCACCATCGGCATGGCCATGACCGAAAAACAGGGCGGCACCGACGTGC
>CAMPJN010000434.1 GCA_946886875.1 uncultured Pseudomonas sp. | reverse complement strand
ACAGCTGGCCGGTCAGTTGGTCCTCGATGATGCTGCGCTTCTCCTCGACCACCAGAATCTCGTCCAGCCCCTCAGCGAACTCGTGTACCGATACCGGTTCCAGCGGCCAGCTCATGCCGACCTTGAGCACGCGCAGGCCGACCTGGGCGCACAGCGCCTCGTCCAAGCCAAGATCTTCCAGGGCCTGACGCACATCCAGATAGGACTTGCCGGTGGTGACTATGCCCAGGCGCGGATTCGGCGAATCGAGCATCACCTGATTCAGATTATTGGCGCGAGCGAAGGCGCGGGCCGCATAGATTTTGTAGGTATTGAGGCGCTTTTCCTGGGCCAGGGGCGGATCGGGCCAGCGGATATACACGCCGTCTTCCGGCAACTGGAAATCCTCCGGAATCTTCACCTGGATGCGCAGCGGGTCGACGTCCACTACCGCAGAGGAATCGACGTTCTCGGCAATGGTCTTCAGTGCCACCCAGCAACCGCTGTAACGCGACAGCTCCCAACCAATGATGCCGTAATCGAGAATTTCCTGAACGTTGGCCGGATTCAGTACCGGGATAGAAGCGGCGATAAACGCATGTTCGCTCTGGTTGGCGATGCTCGACGACTTGCAACCATGGTCGTCGCCGGCCAACAGCAAAACGCCGCCATGCTCGGAGACACCGGCCGAGTTGCCGTGCTTGAACACATCGCCGCAACGGTCGACACCGGGTCCCTTGCCGTACCACATGGCGAACACGCCATCGTAGCGCGCGCCGGGGAACAAGTTGGTCTGCTGGCTGCCCCATACCGAAGTGGCGGCCAACTCTTCGTTGACGCCCGGCTGGAAGTGGATGTGGTTGTCCTTGAGGTACTGCTTGGCGTCCCACAGGCTCTTGTCGAGATTACCCAGGGGCGAGCCGCGGTAGCCGGAAATAAAGCAGGCGGTGTTCAGGCCATGGGCCGCATCACGTTGTTTCTGCAACATCGGCAGACGGGTCAGCGCCTGGGTGCCGGTGAGGTAAAGGTGACCTGTGGCAAGGCGGTACTTGTCATCCAGGCGGATCTCGGCCAGAGACATTGGAGCGCTCCTTTTATTGTTAGAGCCCGTCTACGATCTGCTGCGCGTCGGCCCTGCTGCGTTAAAAACAGGCTCGGAATGCTCATGTACAAAAGTACACTCCGCTTCCTCGCCTGTTTTTGCCTTGCATGGCTCTAGCTCGCGAGATCGTAAACAGACTCTTATGGCGAGCTATGGGGGCACCGATTAATGCCGTCCCGATTCTGTTTCGCCCAGGATCACCGGGCGCAACGACTGGCTAAAAATATGACTGAGCGGTGCCGCTTTTTTCTTTCTAATTCTCGGCCTAAACACAGATACTGCGCATAAATCTTCTAACCAAATTAGAAAACAGAGATAGAACATGCAAGAAAAGCTCAGCCCCATCGATCGCAAGATTCTCCGCCTGCTGCAACACAACGCCGATCTCTCCGCCGCCGAGATCGCCGAGAAGGTCGAACTGTCGCAATCGCCTTGCTGGCGGCGGATTCATCGTATGCAGGAAGAAGGCCTGATCGAACGCAAAGTCGCCTTGCTCAATCCGAAATTGCTCGGCCTGAGCATGACCGTTTTCGTCGATATCAAGCTGTCGGCCCACGGTCGCAAGAACCTGGAGGAATTCGAACAGGCTGTGGTCGGCTACCCCGAGGTCCTGGAGTGCTACACCATGGCCGGCGGTTCGGACTATCTGCTCAAAGTGGTGGCCAAGGACATCGCCAGCTACGAGCGCTTCCTGCGCGATCACTTGCTGCAACGCCCGCACGTGCAGGAGGCCCACTCGAATATCGCCATGAGCGAGGTCAAACGCACCACCGAATTGCCGTTGGATTGAGCGAAGAAGCGCTCCCCAGACATCAGGCTCGATCCAAGTGTTGGGCTTCGTTGAGCTCAGCCCAACCTACGATGCCGCATGGAGCAAAAGGCTCAAAGGCAGGGCGAATTCGTTACCACGTGTGCTCGCCGGCATACGCACCCAAGTAGAAACCGCCACCGATCCAGCCGGCCTCGGTATTGCTCAGCGCTCACAATGCCTGAAAATCCGGCAGCAGCGCGCCGAACAGGGCGCAGCCGGTCATACCCAGAGTCTCCGCCCCGCATAACAGCAGGATCAGACGCATTAATGCGTATCAACGATCAATTGCAGCAGGCGTTCGACCGTATCAGCCAGCGGGCCGGAGTTGTCCAGCGCCAGCAGTTGTTCGCCCCGTTGCGCCACAGGGAACAGAAAGATGTGATTGCGGGCCAGACGCTGCTCAATCTGCTCGGAGGTTTCACGGCCGCGCACCTGCAGACGCCTGCGCAGCACCTCGATATCGACCCTGAGCAAGATGCCAAGCAACTCGGGATAGCGTAGGCGCGCCTGCGCCAGATGCCCGCGCGAGCCATTGACCAGCACATCCTGCCCCGCAGCCAACCAGTCGTCGATCTGTTTGGGGATGCCATAGGCCAGGCCATTGGCGCGCCAACTCAGAGCAAAGGCGCCGGCCCGCTCCTGGGCCTCGAACTCGGCAGGGGAAACGCCTATGGCATCCTCGCCCACGGATTCAGCTGAGCGGGTTATGACCCGCCGGGCAATCAGGCAGTCGCGCGCGGCCAGGCGTGCACGCGCCGCATGCAGCAGGCTGTCCTTGCCCGAGCCTGAAGGCCCCATCAGATAGATCAAGCGACCGCCCATCAAAACACCCTACTCGCTTGTCGCTAGGACCTTGATCACCACCCGCATGCACGCCTGGAGCGATCACCACCTAGACTGACTTTGACTTCGTCGCGCTCGCCACAACCCTGCGCCGAGCGCGACGAATCATAGCCATTATCCTGCCCCGTCAGCAGCGGTGTCACCAGCAGCAGGTGGCCCGAAGCCAGAATCGCCCCAGCGCGCCGGGCGATGGCGACGCGATCACAACAGAGCAAACCGGCGGCAGGCCGTAGCAAATACGATTTAATGCAACCATTTCGCCTGCCTCGACGGTCCATATCGGATCGAACAGAGCCCAGCACTCAATTTTTACTCAAACTCTCGACCCCGATCACTACACCCACCGGATGCCTCCTTTATAAAGAGCTACGCCGTGGTTTGACGGCGTGCCGCTGCAGACCTAGGTAGGCAGCTGCTGGATCAGCGCTATTAATAGCCTTGGCACCTAGAGCGTAATGACTTGATTTTTTTAAGCATCGCTACAAAATTACGCGCCTGCGCTCAAATACCATGCATCAGAGCGCATTTCTGACAACCGGTGCTGGCAAAAAGCCTTTACTGGCGCCAAAATATGACATGTATTTGGCGTCAAGCAACTGACAACATATTTAAGCTAGCGACGGTACCGATACAAAATGCGATCCTGACGGAACGGGTAATGCTAAGGATGGTCAAAACGGTGACTATCAAATAGCTCATTGCCAGTATCGCCTTCCTGAACTAACCGGTTTATTGTGTGCGCCCTATGAAACAAGCTCTCTACTCCAGCCGTACCGCTGACAAATTCGTCGTTCGCTTGCCTGATGGCATGCGCGAACGTATTGCCGACGTAGCTCGCAATCATCATCGCAGCATGAACTCGGAAATCATCGCCCGCCTCGAGCAAAGCATGCTCCAGGAAGGCAGCCTGGGTGATGACCTGAACATGCGCCTGGACAGCC
>CAMPJN010000433.1 GCA_946886875.1 uncultured Pseudomonas sp. | reverse complement strand
TGGGCAAAACCCTGAGCCTGCCCAAGGATCAACCGCAGCACGCCACGCCCTATTGGCAGCAGTCGATTTACACCGCTGCGGTGATTGAGGGCCTGACCCGTGCCATGCCTCGCGCGCAACGTCCGGAAGCCGGGCTGACCTACCTCGCCGGGCTGCTGCACAACTTTGGCTACTTGGTGCTGGCGCATGTGTTCCCGCCGCACTTCTCGCTGATCTGCCGTCATCTGGAGGCCAACCCCCACGTGCCGGCCAGCTACATCGAGCAGCATCTGCTGGGTATCACCCGCGAGCAGATCGGCGCCTGGTTGATGCGTTTCTGGGATATGCCGGAAGAACTGGCCAGCGCCTTGCGCTTCCAGCACGACCCCGACTATGACGGCGCCTACGCCGCCTACCCGAATCTGGTGTGCCTGGCGGTCAGCCTGCTGCGCAATCGCGGGATCGGCGCCGGACCTGTCAACGACATCCCGCAAAGCCTGTTCGACAGCCTCGGCCTGAGCCGCGAGAAAGCCGCCGATGCGGTGGATAAAGTGCTTGCCGCCGAAGTGGCGCTACGCGAACTGGCGTCGCAGTTCCATCCGGCTCATTAAGGCGATGGCGTAGGAAAAGCAAAGGGGCCGAACAGGCCCCTTTGCTTTTGTATCGATTTTCCGCCGGCTTTACCGCAGCGCCGCCCGCCGCTCGGCGAACAGCTGCGGTAGCACTTCGGCGCTGCTTTTCAGCAACAACGCGACCGCGGGCTGTTCGTAAATGGCCGCGTACTCGGCCAGTTGCTCACTGGGAATCTGCCGATAGGCATAGAGCATAAAGGACTCCACCGCCTTGGCGCTGGATGCTCGTAGCGCCTCTTCCTGAGCGCGGGTCTGTTTGCTCAGGGTCTGCTCGTCGATGCTTTCGCCGCGGGCCTTGAGCGCCAATAGCGCCTGGGTTTTGCCCACTTCATAGCGCAGCAAGGTGGCCAACTCGGTGGTGTGCGCCGCAGTGTCCAGGCGCCTGACCAAGTCCAGGCGCTCCTGACGCGGCGGCCGCTCGGTCAGCTGCACGCGGTACTCCGCAAGCCCCTCGCCACTGCCCTCGCCAATCGCCCGTTCGGCAGCACCGAAGCGTTGCGCCAGAGGGCTGCCGAGCAATTGGTGAGCGCGCTGCAATTGAGCCTGATCGAATTTGCCAACCAGACGCTTGGCCAGATCCGTGCACAACGCATCGGCCGCGAAGGCTTCGCTCAAGGCCGCGTGTTGTTTGGCATCGAGGCCACGATGCAGCAGCGGCGCGCTTTGCTCGCAAAGCAAGCGGATACCGGACAGTTCGAACACTGCGGCGAAGGCTTCGGTTTTAGGGGGCGCGGCGAGGGACAGACTGGTGAAACACAACAGCGATAAAACAATAAGAAAACGCATGGCTAGGGTTCCCAGAATACTCCACCCAGCCTAGCGAATGCCGCGCACGCCGGCCAGCACCGGCGTGCAAGCTTGTCTATCAGGCGGCTTTTTTCTCGCTGCTTTTCTTTTTCGGCATCAGGTATTTCATCAAACCCTGGAACCACATCACCAGCGCCGGGTTGCCCTGGATCTGGATTTCCTTGTTCTGAATACCCTGCATAAAAGCCAGCTGCTTGTTCTTCGCGCTCATGGTGGCGAAACCGTAGGCGCCATCCTTGAAGCCGATGGCAAAGGCCGGCGCGCTAGCCGAGCCACGCTTGCTTACAATGCGCTGGTCTTTGACGATGAAGTGGCGAGCGATCTTGCCGTCGAGGGTGTGCAACTGAAAGGTCATGTCGCGGTCGACCAATTGTTGCTGGAAAGCAGGATTGTCACGGCTGGCCTTGGCCATCAAGCGACCCAGCATCCACAGAAGAAAACGAAATTTCATGCGCACGGCCTCGACAGGGGGGAGTAAAACGGCGGCGCATTGTAGCGGGTTGTCACGTCAGCAACAGCCAACCGAACGGTTGGTCGGGGAGATGCTCGGAGCCCATGGCGTGTATGGCTAGTTCAATTATTCAACTTCAGCGGGTGAGGTCCAATCCAGCGAGCTATTCGGAACTTCACCATCCGAACCTGAGTAAACCGACTAGCCGTACAGGCCAATGACGGCTCCGATGCAGGTCACTCAGTTAACGGCGTCTTTCAGGGATTTACCCGGTTTGAAGGCGACCGTGTTGCTGGCTTTGATTTTCACCGGCTCGCCGGTTTGCGGGTTCTTGCCGGTGCGGGCACCGCGATGACGTTGAACGAAAGTGCCGAAGCCCACGAGCGTCACACTGTCCTTGCGGTTCAATGCACCTGTGATTTCTTCGAGCACGGCGTTGAGTACACGATTAGCCTGATCTTTGGTCAGATCTGCCTTGTCGGCGATAGCTGCGGCGAGTTCCGGTTTACGCATAAATGCCTCTTTGACGGTTTTTGTTGTTGTATCCGTGCTGCTCGTTCAAGAACAGCGCCCAAGGCGCTGCAACAGCTCTGCGCTGCGGCAGACCCCATGGAGAATGGCATGTGGCGTGAACCTGCGCCAGTCTTGTCCGACAATTTAAGGGGGCAGCTTTGCGACATATAAGCCAGAACATCTGACATTTACGCCAATAATGCGGGGAGCTCCTTATTTAGGCCGAACTTTTCCTGCACCGCAATGCCGGTCAGCGCGTAGCCCAGCAGCGCCCCGCTGGCGTCGTGACAAAGCGCCTTGATGTCGCCGCCACTGCCGTACACCGTCCACTCGCCGTTCGAACCGCGCGGCGGCGGCGACACCACCAGCGGACAAACCGGGGTTTTTACCGTCACCGGCATGGGCCCGTAGGCGACCGCAGTCGGCTCGCCGGCGAGGGTTTTCGCCAGGGCGCGGGCGCAGCTCATCAGCGGCATCACATACAGCAAACTGAGGCCGTCGACTTCGGCACAATCGCCCAGGGCGTAGATATTGGCGTGGGAGCTGCGCAGTTCACGATCGACCATCACCCCGCGGTTGACCGCCAGGCCAGCGGCGGCGGCGAGATCGACGCGCGGGCGCAGGCCGATCGCCGACAACACCAGATCGCATTCGATCAGCTTGCCATCCGACAGCTGCGCGCGCAGGCCCTCATCGCCATGCTCGAGACTGGTCAGCACCGGACCCAGATGGAAACGCACGCCCAGACTTTCCAGGCCGGCCTGCACCGCAGCCGCGGCGGCGGGGTGCAGCAAGGCGGGCATCAGTTGCTCGCAGGGCGCGACCAGTTCGACCTGATAGCCGCCGAGGCTGAGGTCGTTGGCGAATTCGCAACCGATCAAGCCGACCCCGAGGATCAGCACCCGACGCTTGCCGGCAGCCGCCGCGCGAAAGCGTGCGTAGTCTTCAAGGTCGTTGATCGACAGGATGCTATCGGCGGCATCGCCGGCGACCGGCACCTGGATCGCTTCCGCGCCCCAGGCCAGAACCAGGTCGCGATAAGGCACCGCCTCTTCGCCGATCCATAGCCGTTTATGGCCGGGGTCGATACCGCTGACGGTGGTGTGGGTGCGGATCTCGGCATTCAACTGCTCGGCCATGGCGCCCGGCTCGGCCATGCTCAGCGCGTCCGCATCCTTGTCCTTGGCGAACCCGGTGGAGAGCATGGGTTTGGCATAGGAGCGCCCGTCATCGGCGGTGATCAGCAACAATGGGGTGTCGCCGTCCAGCTTGCGGAACTCGCGCGCCAGGTTGTAACCGGCCA
>CAMPJN010000432.1 GCA_946886875.1 uncultured Pseudomonas sp. | reverse complement strand
ACCGACACTCATGAGAACCGCTCCAAATCTAAAAGAGGCGCGATTCTATTTGATAATCATTATCGATGGTAGATATTTGATAATAATTCTTATTGGTATTCGCGAGAGCCTCATGTGCCCTCGTAAAATCGCTGCGCAGAGCCCGGCGCACTTGGCCTATGCGCTCAACCATCGACAGATCGGTGGTGTAATCGTCGCGGGCGCTGCCGCGCAGCGGCGTGGATTGCGACGGCCCAGAGAGGCGCTCGCGGGAAGGTTGGCATTGAGCACTGCGAAGCCCAACAGAGGATGGCATGCCCCGCCGGGCTCGGTTGCCGCGCACCAGGCTGCGCGCCTCCACTCCGTTATGGCTTAACGGCTATGCGACAGGCAACGACAACATAGCCAACTCGCTACCCCATTCCTGGAAATCAGATGGGGCTGGGTTTGGATTTAGGCGGCAGGTGCTTCGCCTCGATGCGATAGAAAGTCGCCTGCCCGCCCTCGTTGGTGTAGCCGGTATTGTCCAAGGTGTAGACACCGGCCTTGAAGTACAGTGGCGTGGTTCTCCAGACGGCGTCCAGCCGCCCCGCCCAGTGCGCACCGTAGCTGCTGATGCTCAAGGTGCCACTGGGGGTCAGATGGATGCTGTAGGTAAACCGCTGATCCAGCGGCAAACCGGTGGCCAGTACCACCTTGAATGGGTAGCGATCCCTGGGCTGTTTACGGATCTTGGCAACTACCGCGCCCATGTTGTTCCGATACTGGTACTCCAGCGTCAACAGCGGCGCTGGGCCATAGCTGACATGCACCTGACCGATAACGATGCGTCCGCTGGACGGCACCTTGTTGATGCTGAGAGCCGCCCGCAGCAGGTTATCCGCTGCGGGGAAATACCAGTTGCGCGGCGAGCCGTCGGCATGGCTTTCGCGCAGCTCGGAACGCGGGAATTTGGATTGCGGCGTACTCGAACCGGTCACCGGCGCCCAGAACACCACGCCACCGTTTGCCGTTCTAAAGTAACTGTCCTGATAACCCTGCTGCAGCATGGGAGCAGCAATGGTCATGGAGGGGGTACCCTCCGGAATGGTGAGATTCCATGCAGCCATATCGATCATGTTGACGTCCTCTTCCAAGCCCTGGAAGCCAACAACGAAATGGCCAAAAAAGAGCAAACTGCCAGTATCTGGCGGGTTATTCGGCGAAAATGCTGCCAATCAGTGAAGCGCTGCAATTATCCCTATAGCCCCACCCAGGTTTGAGAACTAGGGCACATACTTCGCCCACACTCCCCAGAGCAGAGCCATTGTCGATAAACGGTAGGCGCTGAGCGCGCCCAAAAAACCGCAATCAGGCAGCAGAGGAAATAGCCGTAGCACAGGCAAAAAAATGCCGCTCACTTGCAAAGTGAGCGGCATTTTTTGCGGCGGTAGTTACCGCCAGGAGCGCTTTACAGGTAGTAAGCCTTCAACGGCGGGAAGCCATTGAACTCCACCGCGCTGTAACTGGTGGTGTAGGCGCCGGTGGACAGCCAGTACATGCGGTCGCCGATGGCCAGGTTGAGTGGCAGACCGTACTTGTAGTTCTCGTACATGATGTCGGCGCTGTCGCAGGTCGGACCGGCGATAACCACTTCTTCCATCTCGCCCTTTTTCTCGGTCCAGATCGGAAACTTGATCGCCTCGCCCATGGTTTCGATCAAACCGCTGAACATGCCGACGTCGGTGTAGACCCAACGCTCGACGGCAGTGCGCGACTTGCGCGCCACCAGCACCACTTCGCTGACCAGGATGCCGGCGTTGGCAATCAACGAGCGGCCCGGTTCAAGGATGATTTCCGGCAGGTCGTCGCCGAAGTCTTCCTTGAGGAAGCGGATGATCTCCTCGGCATAGGTTTCCAGACTGTTGGTGCGGGTGATGTAGTTGGCCGGGAAGCCGCCACCCATGTTGATCATCTTGAGGACGATGCCGTCTTCTTCCTTGAGGCGCTCGAAGATCACCTTGACCTTGGCAATCGCCGCGTCCCAAACAGAGATATCACGCTGCTGCGAGCCGACATGGAAGGAAATGCCGTAGGGCACCAGCCCCAGCTGACGGGCGAGGATCAGCAGATCCATGGCCATGTCGGTCTGGCAGCCGAACTTGCGCGACAGCGGCCAATCGGCGGTGGTCGAACCCTCGGTGAGGATGCGCACATAGATTTTCGCACCCGGCGCGGCCTTGGCAATATTGCGCAGGTCGGCTTCCGAGTCGGTGGCGAACATACGCACGCCCTTCTCATAGAAGTAGCGGATGTCCTTGGACTTCTTGATGGTGTTGCCGTAGCTGATGCGATCGGCGCTGACGCCGCGGCCCATGACTTTATCCAGCTCGTAGATCGAGGCGATATCGAAGCTCGACCCTTTGTTCTTCAGCAGATCGATGATCTCGACCGCCGGGTTGGCCTTGACCGCGTAGTAGACCTTGGCGAACTCGAAGCCGGCACGCAGGTCATCGTAGGCCTTGTCGATGATCTTGGTATCGATCACCACGAACGGGGTTTCATGCTGGTCGGCGAACGCCTTCATCTTCTGAAAGGTTTCGCGCGAATAATAATCTTCAACCTCAATCGACATGCGAGGGACTCCATTGGCAAAACAAGCAAAGGTGGTTAGGGGGTGCCTTACTAAGTAATAGCAAAGCGCGAACGTCTGATCAGTTTCCCCACTTTGGTTCGCCTACTTCCCAAGGCTGTGTCGCCGAGAATCACGCCCAGACCACATGAAAACTACTGCGCTAGACCATGCTGCGTTAAAAGCCGGCTCGAAATGCTCATTTACAGCAGTAAACTGCGCTTTCTCGCCGGTTTTTGCCTTGCCTGATCTTCGCTCGCTACGTTTTCACGCGGCCTGGTAAAACGCGGTCTCTCGTCGTCAGTACTTGAGCCGGATGGATCGTTGCCAGCATGGACGTTCGGCCGCGAACTTTAGGACCAGCAGCCCCTGAGATCAATAAAAAAACGCCGGTTTGCCGTGCTTTTTGCCGAGCGTGGCCGATCGTCTTTTATCCTCAACAAAACGTCCGGAATGCTGCACAAATCGCGCTGGAAAAATACCCCCTACCTATCAATGGACTCCACTTGCTGCTGCGGTGTTCCTGGAGCGAACTGAAGCGGCTCTCAATCTCGCCGACACGGCGGAATTAGATCTACAAGTCGCTGAACAGTTCTAATTGCAATTGCGAAAAGCGCTGCTTAACTGCTTAGAAAATCGGTCGTCCTCTCATACAGGGAAGTAGATATGCACTCCTTCGTCCTCACTTCGTACCTTGCAATTCTTGGCGCCAGCGCGCTGTTGGCGGTTAGCCCAAGCCAAGCCGCCGCCCCCATCTATATGGACCAGGGCAGTGCCTGGACCGACAACAACCGTCAGGACTATTACAGCCGCGATCAGGGCTCGCAGATCATGCCGCTGAGCTGGGCCATTGCCCTCAAGCAGCCCGACGGCTCGCCATTTATGGCCGCCAGCTTGAGCCGCTACGGCTACCTGCCGAACCCGCAGAGCAACCCGCCCGGCCTGCCGGTGGGCTTCACCGCAGCCAACAGCAGCGCCGGCCAGCAATTGGGCATGACCTGCTCGGCCTGCCATACCCGCCAGATCGAGGTCGACGGCCAGGCTTACCGGATCGACGGCGGCCCGGCGATCAGCGACTTCCAGAGCTTTCTCGCCGATC
>CAMPJN010000431.1 GCA_946886875.1 uncultured Pseudomonas sp. | reverse complement strand
TAGACCTCCGACATATAGGCGCTGTACTGCACGCCGAGCGCCACCGCGCCGGTCATGAACGCCGGCAGCAGCAGGCCGTATTCGGGCAGCACGAAGTACAGAAAATACAACTGCACCAGCAGCGGCGTATCGCGGAAGAACTCGACGATCAACATGGTCGGCCAGGAGACCAAGCGCGAGGGCACGCCGCGCAATGCGGCGAAGATCAGCCCGAGGATGGCGGCGATGACGAAGCCCAGCGCGGCGGCCTGCAGAGTGACGATCATGCCGCGCAGCAGAATCGGCAGAATGGAGATGGCGAACGCCAGCGGCGAGCTGGTATCCCAGTGGTAACCAAACAGCATCAGCGGACTCCCACTCTGCGCCAGCGACCGACCCAGCGCTCGATAAGCTTCATCAATGCGCTCAGCACCAGGGCCAGGCCGAAATAGATGAACAGCGTCATGCTGTAGATGGTCGTGCTGTCCTGGGTGAGATTGCGCAGGTTCTCCGCGCGAAAGGCCAGGTCACTAAGGGTGATCAGCGACACCAGCGCGGTGTCCTTGAGGTTCTGCACCGCCAGATTGCCGAACGACGGCATCATCTCCGGCAGCGCCTGCGGCAAGGCGATACGCCACATGGTCTGGCGCGGGGTGAAATTCAGTGCCTTGGCGGCCTCGAGCTGATTCTTCTGCACGGCCTGCACGGCACCACGCACGACTTCGGCACCGTAGGCGCCGATGTTCAGCGACAACGCCAGAATGCCGGCCGTGACCGGCGACAGGCGCACCCCCAACAACGGCAGGGCGAAGAAGATCCAGAACATCTGCACCAGCAGCGAGGTGCCGCGGAAGATCTCGATATAGGAAACGGAAACGGATTTCAGCAGCGGGTTGGCGGACAGGCGGCCCAGGCCGAACACGAAGGAACAGAGCGCACCTAGCAGGGTCGACCAGAACGTCAGTTGCACGGTGACCCATGCCCCGTCCATCAGGGCCGGCAGATAGTCCCACATAAGCGGTTAACCTCCAGACGAACGCGGAGTTGGAACGGGCGCCGCCTTGCTGCGGCGGCGCCGCTTACCCTTACTCGGCGTTGCACAGCTGTTCGGTGGTTTTGGCGAACGAGCCCTGGATATCGGCGGGAGTGAAGCCGTACTGCTGGAGGATTTTCTTCCAGTCTTCGGTTTGCTTGAACTTGCTCAACTCGGCGTTGAAGGCGTCGCGGAATTCCTTGGAGCTATTGGCGAAGGTGAAACCGCCCCAGCTGCGCACTTCGCTACCGTCGATAACCGGATCTTCGAAGGGTTCGGCCAGGGTCACCGCCTCGCTCATCTCGGCCAGATTGCTGGCGGTCAGGCCGGTGGCTGCATAAGCCGCGGCGCGACCGGTGGAGACCGTGGAAATGGCATCGGAGTTACTGTTGATGGTGACCATGTTCGCCTCGGGCACGCCCAGCTTCTGCAGCATTTCGAGTTGGTCGGCACCAGCCATGATCGCCACTTTCAAATCGCCTTCGGCGAACTGCTTGTAGCCGTGCAGATCATGGGGATTGCCCTTCTGCACCAGCAAGCCTTCGCCGTAGCTGGAGTTGGGCTCGGAATAGATCACCGCCTTGCAACGCTCGGGCAGGATCGCCATCTCCGCCGCGACCATGTCGAAGCGCTCGGCCTTAAGTCCCGGAATCAGCGAACCGAACTGGGTCACCACCCACTGCACCTCAGCGATGCCCATGCGCTTGAGAACCTCTGCGGCAACGGCCGGCCCCGCGCCTTCCGCCTCACCCTTGGCATTGATGTAGCCATAAGGAATTTCGTTGGCCACAGCCACGTTGACGAAGCCTTTTTCCTTTGCCTGCGCCAATGTAATCGCACTGGCGTTCACTGCAAACAGGCCACCGACTACGGCGCTGAAGGCCCCAACAAGAAACTTTGATCTGGAATTAATGGCGCGCATCTTCTTCCCCTTATGCTTTGGTTTTCCTCAAACATAATGGCGAAACATCAAGCTTCACCAAGGTTAACCGGGCAAAAGTCTTAGACAGGAATGCTTTGATGTCAAACCACTACTGCAAATTAAAGGCTATACAGGGGACTGAAAAGCGAAGAAGGCGCGGGTTTATCTGACTCGATTGGTAAGCGGCAAGCTGGTGATTATTTACCTAATGAGATTGCTCTGGGCTGGCCGAAGCTGGGGGTCGACTGACCACCCCGGCCAGCCAAAATGGCCATGCAACTGGCGCCCGGGTAAGCGCCGATTGAGGCCAAGGCCTTGATCGCAAATCCGGCCCGCCGACTTCTCTTCATTCCTATTCCTGCTTTGCCAGCAGAAAGGCCTCGAGATGCTGAATCACCTGTTCCGGCTGGTCTTCATGAACATACAACTTGGCCTTGTCGATGCTGATAAAGCCGGCAAGGTTGGCAAAGCTTCGGCTCATCTCGATGGCATTGGGCTCAGGGAAGGTGTCGTCCTGCCGCCCCCAGATCAGCAAGGTCCGCGCCTCGATCTGGCCATGAAGATGACTCAAGGCGTCGAGCTGCGGCCAATCGAGCACCGCGATAAAGGCGCGTCGGGCTTGCTCCATGTTGTGCGCGGACTGGATCAGAGGCGCGATAAAGCGCTGATGAAAACTGCCCAGCAAGTGCTGATGGTCGTAAAGCGTTCCGCCAAAGCCCAGCTTCGAACACAGATAGGCCGAGCTTCTTAGCTGTATGCGGGCAAGCGCGCCGTACCCCGGCAGCCAACGCGCGAGTTGTTTGTATAGACGCTGATTGGGTGCGCGATGCCCGGGTATTTCGCTATTGAGCAGGATCAACTCGCCCACCCGACCGGCATCTCGAAGCGCCAGGTAGCGGGCTGCGATACCGCCACTGTCGTTACCCAACACGCTATAGCCCCGGGCAATGCCCAACGCCGCAAGCAAACCCTGGAGCAGACGCGCCTGACCCGCGGGGCTCAGATCATGTTCTGTTGACCAGGCTGTCACCCCGGCACCGGGGAGGTCCGGCACAATGCAACGAAATCCTGAGGCAAGCGCATCGACCAATGGCGCAAAGGTATCGCCATTAAGTGGCCAGCCGTGCAGCATCAGCAGTACCGGACCTGTGCCATAGTCGCGATAACCAAAACGCAGCCCTTCGATACTGATGAATCGATGCGGTGCGGCCAGAAAGCCGCTGGCCTGTGGGGTGGTGCAAGCGTTCATAGTGCTGTCTCGAGTGCCGTGGATTTCGGCCAATGTAATGGCAGCCAGGGCAAGCGACTTGTAAGAACCAACTGACTTGAGGACGCCGTGCAGAATTTTCTGATCCTGGGCAATCAACTCACCCTATATGTCGGGCCACTACCCGACATCAGCCTGCATCAACATAGCGCCAGCGCTCTATGCCTTGGATTACAGGCGCCAATTCAGGCACGAGGCGCCGGCGAAAGCCCATGGCAGCGTTACGAGCAGTTATTCGTGCCCGCAGGCGTCGAGCACGCATTGATGTTTGCTGGGCAACCTGTGGCGGTGTTGTTTTTTGAGACGCAGAGCCGCCTCTACCAGCAGTTGCTGCTGCGTTACAGCCTACCCACCGAGCATTTGAGCGATCCCGGGCCGATTGCCGGCAACTGGCTGGAGGCAATCAGAAACGTGACGGGAAGCGATGCACGGGAAGGCGAAGCTCTTCTTGGGCAAATCGCCATGCGTTTGCTGCCCGATACGGACGAGTCGAGCCATGTAGACC
>CAMPJN010000430.1 GCA_946886875.1 uncultured Pseudomonas sp. | reverse complement strand
GGGTGCTGGTCGACGAGCTGGCGCCGGATGGCGTGCAGGTCGCCCAGTTCAACGGTGCGCCGGCCGGGCAGACGGTGTTCCACCTGCATATGCATATAGTGCCGCGCTTCGCCGGCGAAACCCTCGGCGTGCATGCCGCGGTCAAGGCCGAAGCGGCCGCGCTGGAGGCGTTGCAGGGGCGGTTGCTGCGTCGTTTGGCCGGTTAAGCAGCGGGAACATGTAGGCGCTCTGTCCGTCTCAAGCCTATCGGCTTCGATTGCCATTCAGCGATGAGACGGGAGGGTGCATGAGTCTGGCTAACCAGTTGGTGCGGCTGCTGCGGATGTACGCCGCGCTATGAACGGTGCCGAGCAGAGCGCCCCGTTCGGCAGTGCGCTCAATCAGGTAGGGGCGGCGGATACGTTGTCGCCCGCCGACCGCTACCAGGAGTTGTTCGTGGCGGTGCAGAGCAGTCATATCTTTGCCGACAGCAAGACCTTCGTCGATTGTGCGCCGCACGGCTACCCGGAGCGGATTCTGGATACCTACCGGGCGCAGTGCGGCCAGCCGGATTTCGACCTGGGCGCGTTCGTGCATGAGCATTTCAGCCTGTTCCAGTATCAGCCAGAGGAGTTCGTCGCCAACCCCAACGACACCCTGGCCGAACATATCGACCGGCTGTGGCCGGTATTGACCCGCCAGCCGAAAGCCCACCCGCAGCGCTCTTCGCTGCTGCCGCTGCCCTGCGACTATGTGGTGCCCGGCGGCCGTTTCACCGAGCTGTATTACTGGGATTCGCATTTCATCATGCTCGGCCTGGATGAAAGCGGACAATGCGAGCTGTTGCGCGCCATGGCAGACAACTTCGCCTACCTGATCGACACCTACGGCCATGTGCCCAATGGCAACCGCTCCTACTATCTCAGTCGCTCGCAACCGCCGGTATTCGCCTTGATGACCGATCTGTTCGAGGAGCGCGGAATCCGTCGCGCCAGTGACTACCTGCCGCAGTTGCGCAAGGAGTACGCCTACTGGATGGACGGCGCCGATCAGCTCGGCCCCGGCGAGTGTCATCGCCGCTGCGTGTGCCTGGCACCGGGCGTGTTGCTCAACCGTTACTGGGACGACCGCGATACGCCGCGCGAGGAGGCCTACCGCGAGGATGTGGCCACGGCCAAGCAAAGCCCGCGGCCGGCGCATGAGGTGTACCGCGACCTGCGCGCCGCCGCCGAATCCGGTTGGGATTTCAGCTCGCGCTGGCAGGACGACCCGCAGCGCCTGTCGAGCATCCGCACTACGGCGATCCTGCCGGTGGATCTCAACAGCTTTCTCTACAAATTGGAGACGCAGATCGCGCGCTTGAGCGAGGTCAAGGGCGATACGCGATCCGCCGAGGAATTTCGCCAGCGCGCCGAGGCACGTCAGGCCGCGGTCGACAACTACCTGTGGAGCGAAGCCGCCGGGGCGTACCTGGATTACGACTGGCAACGCGGCTGCCAGCGGGCCAACCTCACCGCCGCCATGCTGACCCCGCTGTTCGTGCGCATGGCCAGCGACGAGCAGGCCGCGCAGGTCGCCGCGACGGTAGAGCGCGAGTTGCTCGCGCCCGGTGGTCTGGCCACCACCCAGGTGCGCAGCAGCGAGCAATGGGACCGGCCCAATGGCTGGGCGCCGCTGCAGTGGATAGGCATTCGCGGCTTGCAGCAGTATGGCCTGCGCGAGTTGGCCGATGAGATCGAGCAGCGCTGGCTGGCCATTGTCGCCGACCTGTTCGAACGCGAAAGCAAGTTGGTGGAGAAGTATGTGCTGCGGCCCGCGGCGGATCATGCCAAGGGCGGCGAGTACCCGTTGCAGGACGGCTTCGGCTGGACCAACGGGGTGACGCGCCGCTTGATGCAAGAGGCGCCTGGGCACCAAGCCAATCGCTGCCGGGCCGGGGTTTGCAGCCCGCGGCGCGGCACGGCCGGCTGAGCGCGCTGCGTGGCTGCGTGTTACCTTCGGCGCCCCCGGGCTCCGGCCATTAGAACCGCTATCGCGCATCGTTGCGCACCAACCAGGTAATTGCCGCGCCTATGAGTTTCCTCGAATGGATGGCCGTGCTCGGCATTTTGTTGCTGTTGATGGCGCTGGCCTCGACCTACGTGCGCTGGCTACCGGTCACCACCTCGGTGCTTTACCTGGCGTTCGGCCTGTTGATCGGCCAGCTCGGTATCGGCTTTTGGAAAATCCAATTCGAGTACATTGCCAGCTGGATGGAGCACCTGACCGAGGTCGGGGTGCTGGTCTCGCTGTTCGTCAGCGGGCTGAAGCTGCGCTTGCACTTTCGTCACCCGGCATGGATTGGCGCATACCTGCTCGCCGGGCCGGTGATGCTGCTGTGCATCGGTGGGGTGACGTTGGTCGGCTATTACCTGTTGGGCCTGCCCTTGGGGCTGGCACTGCTGATCGGTGCGGTATTGGCGCCGACCGACCCGGTGCTGGCGAGCCTGGTGCAGGTGAACAGCGCCACGGACGACGATCGCGTGCGTTTCGGCCTGACCGGCGAAGCGGGGTTCAACGATGGCGTGGCTTTCCCTTTCGTGGTGTTCGCCCTGCTGTTTATCGGCTACGAGGGCCAGACCCACCTATGGCTGGATAACTGGTTTATGCAGCGACTGCTCTGGGCCGTACCGGCCGGCCTGGTGGTCGGTTTCGGGCTCGGTCATCTGGTCGGGCGTCTGGCCATCTATCTGCGGGCGCGGCATGGCGATACCACGGTATCGCCCAACGATTTTCTGGCCCTGGCGCTGATTGCGCTTTCTTATGTCTGTGCGGAGTTGATCGGCGCCTGGGGCTTTCTCGCCACCTTCGCCGCCGGCGTGGGCCTGCGCCACGCGGAAATCGCCATCGCCGGCTCGCGCATACCGGCCGAGCATAAGGTTGCCCGCGAGACGGGCCATGGCGATATTGGCTCCGCCAAGGCTGCCGACCCGACCACGGCGGCCGGGGTTATGGTCGGCGATATTCTGTCGTTCGGCCATGTGCTCGAACGGGCGCTGGAGGTGCTGTTGGTGACCATCCTCGGGGTGGTCGTCGCGGTGCACTGGGACTGGCGTGCGCTGGTGGTCGGCGGCTTGCTGTTCTGCGTGATCCGCCCGCTGGCAGTGTGGCTGGTGCTGCGTGGCGGGCTGGTCAGCCCAGGGCAGCGTTTGCTGCTCGGCTGGTTCGGCATTCGCGGTATCGGCAGCCTGTATTACTTGAGTTACGCGCTCAGCCATGGTTTGCCGGAAACGATGACCGACGACGCCATCGGCCTGACGCTGTCAGTGGTGGCGCTGAGTATCGTGGTCCATGGGCTCACCACCCAGCCGCTGTTGGCGCGCTACGAACGGCGCCATGGCGGGGTCGCTGAGAAAAAACAGCAGAGCGGCGGCGAGCGAAAGTGATCGGTAAGGGATTGCCGGGCGTGAATGCCAGGTGAACGACATTTTTGTAGCGCCAATGTGTCTATGCAAACCCAGGCCACGAACCGTGGGAGGCGCTTCAGCGGCGAGCTTCCAACGGCGGCTGTCGCGGCTGAAGCGGGGGGCCGCCCAGCCCCTCCCGCCGCTGGCCGGCCCCAGAGGGGCGAGGTGATTAATCGCGTAAATCGTATAACCCCTGCTCAGGGCGCGGCGTCTTCGCCGTCGACTTCGGCGGCGTTGAGGTTGCCATTGCTGCGCCAGGCGCTGGAGCGGTGTTGCGCGCCGAAC
>CAMPJN010000429.1 GCA_946886875.1 uncultured Pseudomonas sp. | reverse complement strand
GAACTCAACACCCCGGTCGGCAACAGCCTGATGGCCGCCAGCACCCTGGAAGACTACAGCCGCGACATCGCCGCGGCGGTGGGCGCCGGCGCGCTGAAGCGCTCGATGCTCGACCAGTTCCTGCAGGACAACAAAACCGCCACCGACATTCTGGTGCGTAACCTGCGCCGCGCCAGCGAACTGATCACCAGCTTCAAGCAGGTCGCGGTCGACCAGGCCAGCGCCCAGCGGCGTACCTTCCAACTCAGCGAAGTGGTCAAGGAAATCCTGATCACCCTGGGGCCGACGCTGAAGAAAACCCCCTTCGTGATCGACAGCAACATCGACGACAGCATCGAACTGGACAGCTACCCCGGCGCTCTCGGCCAGGTCTTGGTCAACCTGATCAACAATGCCCTGATCCATGGTCTCAGCGGCCTGGAACACGGCAAGATCGGCCTCTATGCATTCCCCTACGAAAGCGGTTGGATCGAACTGACGCTTTCCGACAACGGCCACGGCATCGCCCCCGAGCACCTGCCGCGAATCTTCGATCCGTTCTTCACCACGCGCCTGGGCCAGGGCGGCAGCGGCCTGGGCTTGAATATCGTGCACAACCTGGTTACCGGCGTGCTCGGCGGCAAACTGGAAGTCGCCAGTCAACTGGGCTGGGGCGTGCGTTTTGCGATCAGGCTGCCGCTCTGCGCGCCGAGCGGCGTCGAGGCCCTGGCGGATACACCGGGCGCCGCTGCGTCGGGCGCCGCTGCGTCGGACGACCCCGGGGCAAACGATACGGACTCAGCGCCGCCCGCGCCTCACCAATAATTTTCCACCGCCACCTGGCCCGGCCGGCGACTCAGGCTCAAATGCAGGCCGCGGCGCTTCAGCAGTGCGCGGGTATCCTCGATCATCTGCGGGTTGCCGCAAAGCATCAGTCGCGAATGCTCGGGGTTCAGGGTCAGGCCGGCGGCGCGCTCCAGCTCGCCGTTTTCCAGCAAGGTGGTGACGCGCCCATGCAAACAGCCCGGCGCGTGCTCGCGGGTGAGCAGCGGCAGGTAGCACAATCTGTCGGCGTATTCGGCCAAGTGGGCCTGCAGGGTCAGTCCCTGGATCAGCGGCTGATAGGCCAGTTCCCTGGCGGTGCGCGCGCTGTAGACCAGAACGATACGCTCGAAGCGCTGCCAGGCTTCGAAGTCCTGCAGAATCGAGAGAAACGGCGCCAAGCCGGTACCGCTGGCGATCAGCCACAGATCGCGGCCGTCGGCGAAGCGGTCGAGGGTGAGAAAACCGTAGGCCTGCTTGTCTACCAACAGGCTGTCGCCGACGCGCAGGCGATTCAACTCGGAGGTGAATTCACCGCCGGGGACGACTATGGAAAAGAATTCGAGAAACTCGTCGTGCGGCGCCGACGCCATCGAATAGGGCCGCCAGACCACGCTGCCGTCGGCCTTCTCCACACCCAGGCGGGCGAACTGGCCGGCGCGGAAACGAAACGCTGGGTCCCGCGAACAGCGCAGGCTGAACAGGCTGGGCGACCAGACCTGAACGGCCGAGAGGGTTTGCCGTGTGTATTTATCGTCGCTGGACATACTGGCACCGGGTTTATGCGGATTGCACAAACCCAGTGTCGCGCAACACCAGCCGGACAAACACCGGCAAAACCTGAGGACTCTCGATTTTGGGACGGTTAGCCGCTGCAGCCCAACGCTCTGCTAACGACGATTGACCGTCTGCGCAGCCCGCAGCATGTCGGCGCCGATGCTGGCCTCGTAGTTTTGCCACAGTGGCTGCATGGCGGCGCGCCAGGCTGCCTGCTCGTCCGCAGTCAGGCTGATCAGCTTGGTCTTGCCGCCGGCCAGCAATTGCTCGCGGGCTTTCTGATTGAGCGCCTCGGCGTCGCGGTTCACCGCAAAAGTCACCTCATGAATGATGGCTTCCAGCTCGGTACGGGTCTTATACGGGATGCTGTTCCAGAACGTGACATTGCTCACCAGCATATAGTTGAGCGAACCATGGTTGGTTTCGGTGATAAACGGCTGCACGCTGTCGAGCTTCTGGCTGACGATGTTCGACCAGGGGTTTTCCGCGCCCTGCACCTTGCCGCTTTGCAGGGCTGCGAAGGTCTCGGCAAACGGCATGGCGACGCCACTGGCCGCAACCGCCTGAAACTGCGATTCGAGTACTTTGGATGGCTGAATGCGGAACGCCAGGCCCCGGGCATCGGCCGGCAGATGCAGCTCACGGGTGGCCGAGAGCTGCTTCATGCCGTTGTTCCAGAACGCCAAGCCGTAGATGTTCTGCTCACTCATGGAGCGCAGCAGCTCACGACTCTTGTCACGTTTCTGGAAGCGCTTGACCGCCGCCAGGTCATCGAACAGAAACGGCAGGTCAAACAGCTGCAGCTGCTTGGTGTAGGCCTCGAACTTGGACAGCGAAGGCGCCAGCATCTGCACCTGATTGTTACGTAGCGCCTCCAGCTCATCGGCATCGCCAAACAACGCAGAGTTCGCATGCACCTCAACCGTCACCTCGCCGGCCAGACGCTTTTCCACCAGTTGTTTGAACAGCAACGCCCCTTTGCCCTTGGGGGTGTCTTCGGCCACCACATGGGAGAACTTGATAACGATGGGAGTCTTGCCTTCCGCCTGGGCCGGGCTTGCCGCGACCAGCAACGCAGTGAAGGTTAAAGACAACAGAGACTTGAACATGAACATACCTTTTGCAAATAGAACGCCGTGAAGCCTGCGTGGGCAGGCCTCATTGAGAGGGGGTGTGGGTTATGACGCAGAGGAACAGCGGTTCCTGGTCATCAGGCGTTACCAGATCGCAGCCGGGCGTAATGCTCGGGGCCTGGCTATTATTCGAATGCCGACCTTGCCGGCTCATCGCTATCAAGCGCGACTGAGCCGATCCACAAGGGGGCGGCATTCTTCGGTAAAGCACCGCCCTGCACAACCGCGGTTTGCTGAACCAGCTCTCAGTTCCGAGACTTTTCCGGCGCTTGCACCGACAATAGCGACCAACTGCACTTTACCTATCGCGCCCTTGCGGCCCGCCAGCCGAGTTTTCCATGCCTTTGCTCAGCACCCCGTTCGCCCAACTCGATCTGATTCGCCAACCCGACCAACCGAACGAGCCGCTGCAGGCGTTCGATGCTGCGGACGAATACCTGCTCAATCAGCTGCATGAGCAAGGGCTGTCGAGCAGCGCACGGGTACTGGTGCTGAATGATAGTTTCGGCGCGCTGGCGGCCAGCCTCGCCGGGCGGGCCCAGATCACCAGCAGCGGCGACTCGCATCTCGGCCACCAGGGTTTGCAGGCCAACCTGCTGCGTAACCAACTGCCGATGGAAGCCGTGGATTTTGTGCCGGCCAGCGAAGTCGCTCAGGGGCCGTTCGATATCGTGCTGATCCGCGTGCCCAAGACCCTGGCGCTGCTGGAAGAACAGCTGATCCGCCTGCATGACCAGCTCGCCCCCGGCGCCCAGGTGATTGCTGCGGCCATGGTCAAACATCTGCCGCGAGCCGCTGGCGATCTGCTGGAGAAATACATCGGCCCGGTGCAGGCCTCGCTGGCGGTGAAAAAGGCCCGGCTGTTGTTCGCCACACCGCAGGCCAAACCAGCCCCGCAATCGCCCTACCCCACGCGTTATCGCCTGGATAAACCGGCCATCGAGCTGCTTAACCATGCCAATGTGTTTTGCCGCGAAGACCTGGACATCGGCACCCGCGCCTTCCTCCCGCACCTGCC
>CAMPJN010000428.1 GCA_946886875.1 uncultured Pseudomonas sp. | reverse complement strand
TGATGCCGCGCGGCGATCAGCTCTACCTGCACCTGACCGGCACCGAATTCCTCGAGCCGCTGCAGAACGCCGAGCTGGAAGCGCTGCGCGACTTTTGGCAGGTGTCCCTGGAGTCCGAGTCCGCCACGCTCTATCGCGCCGAATACCTGGCCGGCGAAGTGCTGGCGGCGGCCGATGCCGGGCGCGATGGCCTCAGTCTCGATCTGCTCAAACAGCAGCTGGCCCAGCCGGATGCGCTGATCAAGAGCATTCGCGACTTCGCCGCGCCGCGCTACAAGGAAGGCTACGAGAAGGGCATCCACGACCACGACGCGGCGCTGATCCTCGCCCAGTTGTTGCCGCTGCGCGACAGCGCCGGGCTGCTCAGTTACGGTGCCTTGCCCCGTGGCTTCGCCAGCTTTTTCTGGGGCCAGGCGCAACGTCGTGACGAGGCCAAACAATGGCCACAGCGCGCGCGCAGTGCCCGGCATATCCAGCAGCTGTTCGGCCAGCGCGACAGCCTGTTGCAGTTGCAGGCGGAAATCGTCGAGGCCATGGCCGGCTATATCGCCGAGCAGGATATGAGCCTGACCCAGGCGACGCAGGCCGAAGCCGCCGAATACCTGGTGCAGGAACTGGCCGCTGAGCGTATCGAGTTTGTGTTCAGCAAATACGCCCGCGAGCTGCTGACCGGCCTGCAAGCGCGTTTGCAGGCAGCGCATATGTGGGATCTTTATCAGCAGACCTTGGCGCAACTGCAGGAGCGTCCTGCGGCTCAGTGGGCTCTGGTGGAAAGCTGGCTACGCGGCCTCTGCGCGGCAGACGAATTCGCCGCGCTCAGCGCCTATGTGCCCGAGGCCGTGGCGCTGACGCTGCTCGCTGAGGATCTGCCCAAGCGCATCACCGAGGTGGACCTGCGTTTTACCGCCAAGGAGTTGATGGGCGAACACCCGCGGATCGGCGAGCGCCAATTGGTGCTGGCGGTGGACGATTTCTTCGCCCGCCTGCGCGTGCATCGCGAGCAGTTTCTGCCCGGTTTGCAGCGCTACCAGGCCTTGCGCCAGGAGGTGGTGGCGCGCGAGCGCGAGGCCCTGCGCCTCGATGAGTTCAAGCCCAAGCCGCTTAGCTCCTTCGTGCGTAACAAACTGATCAACGATGTCTACCTCGGGGTGATCGGCGACAACCTGGCCAAGCAGATGGGCACCGCCGGGGAAAATCGCCGCTCGGATCTGTCCGGCCTGCTGATGCTGATTTCGCCACCGGGTTACGGCAAAACCACGCTGATGGAGTACGTCGCTCACCGCCTCGGTTTGATCTTTATGAAGATCAACGGCCCGGCTTTGGGCCACGAGGTGCGCTCTCTGGACCCAGCCCAGGCACCGGACGCCACCTCACGCCAGGAGCTGGAAAAACTCAACCTGGCGCTGGAGATGGGCAACAACGTGATGCTCTATCTCGACGATATCCAGCACACCCACCCGGAATTCCTGCAGAAATTCATTTCGCTGTGCGATGGCACCCGCCGCATCGAAGGCGTGTGGAAGGGGCGCACCCGCACCTACGACATGCGTGGGCGCAAGTTCTGCGTGATCATGTCGGGCAACCCCTATACCGAGTCCGGCGACGTGTTCAAGATCCCGGATATGCTGGCCAACCGCGCCGATATCTATAACCTCGGCGACACCCTGGGCGGCATGCAGGAAGCCTTCGCGCTCAGCTATATCGAAAACGGCCTGACCTCCAACCCGGTGCTGGCACCGCTGGCCACCCGCGATATGGCCGATGTCTATCGCTTCGTCGCCAAGGCCGAGGGCAAGCCGTTTTCCAGCAACGAGCTGAGCCATAGCTACAGCGGTGCCGAGGTCAATGAAATCGTCACCACCTTGCAACGCCTGATGCAGGTGCGCGATGTGGTCGGCCGGGTCAACCAGCAGTACATCGCCAGTGCCGCCCAGGCCGATCAATACCGCACCGAGCCGCCGTTCAAGTTGCAGGGCAGCTACCGCAATATGAACAAGATGGCGGAGAAGATCAGCTCGGTGATGAACGATACCGAAGTGCTGCAACTGATCGCCGATCACTACCAGGGCGAATCCCAGCTGCTTACCACTGGCGCTGAGGAAAACCTGCTCAAGCTCGCCGAGCTGCGCGGCAATATGACGCCGGAACAAGCCGAGCGCTGGGCGCAGATCAAACGCGACTTTATGCGTAACAAGGCCATGGGCGGCAGCGATACCGATGTCGGTGGCCGGGTTGTGGCACAGCTCAACGATCTGGTCGAAGGCGTGCGTGGCCTGGCCAAGCTGGCGCCGGTTGAGCAAGCCGCGGCACCGACGATTCCTTGGGCCGAGCTGCTCGCCGGCCTGGACAACCTGGGCAAACTGCGGCCGCAGGTAGAGGTGATCGCCCCGGCTCAGCCGGCGGTGCAGAAGCTTCTGGAAAGCCTGGCCGACAGCCTGCAGAACAGCTTTCTGCCGTTGATCAAGGCGATGGACAAGAAGATCGATATCGATCTGCGCACCCACAACCGCATGTTGGAGATATCCACCCAACTGCGCGACCTTGGCGAGCAGTTGGGGCATGAGCAGCGTATGGACGATGCCGGCAGCGAACCGCTGTGAGGACTTGGCTGATACCGCGCATCCAGCTGCTGTTCGGCATAGCCGCGCTGATGTTGGTGCTGCAACTGGGCAATAGCGTCAGCGACTACAGTCTGAATGCCTGGGGCGTAATACCACGCCGGCTCGAGTCCTTGCCGGGCATTCTGTTCGCGCCCTGGTTGCATGGCAGCTGGCTGCACCTGCTGGGTAATCTCAGCGGGCTACTGGTGCTGGGCGCGCTGACGCTGGTTGAATCGCGTGGTGACTTCGTCAAAGCCAGCGTATTTATCGTGCTCGGCAGCGGTCTGTTGGTGTGGCTATTTGCTCGCGAGGGCATTCATGTCGGCGCCAGCGGTTGGCTGTTCGGGCTCTGGTCGCTGTTGCTGGCGCGGGCCTGGTTTCGCCGCAGCTTGCTCGACTTGCTGCTGGCGGTCTTGGTGTTGTTTCTGAATGGCGGCTGGGTTTTCGGTCTACTGCCGCGACAGGGCGTTTCATTCGAATACCATCTGGCCGGTGCGCTGTGCGGCGGGCTCTATGCAGCCTGGCGCTATTCGCCGCGCCAACGCAGGAAACAAGGAAGCTAAATGGATTTCAATCGTCTCGATCAGCAGTTGCGCGACAGCCTGGCCGACTTGCGCCTGAGCAATGAGGAGCGCGACGAACTGCGCCAGCTCGGCAGCGAGTTGAGCCCCGATCAGGTGCGTTATATGCGCAACCGCGCCTTTGCCCTGGTGCGCGAGCTGATCCGCCAGCCGGAGAATGCCGAGCCGGCGCTGAAGTGGTTGGAACAGGTGATCAAGACCCTGGACGCCAATGTCGCGCCGACACGCACTATCGCCAGCGCTCATTTCAGTCCGGGCGAGGACTGCCGACGGAAAATCCGCGAGCTGTGTCGCCAGGCGCGCAAGAGCCTGGATATCTGCGTCTACACCATCTCCGACGATCCGCTTAGCGAGGAAATCCTTGCCTGTCACCAGCGCGGCCTGGCGGTGCGGGTGATCAGCGACAACGAAAAACAGTTCGACGCCGGCAGCGATGTGCAATGGTTGCGCGACAAAGGCGTGCCGCTGCGCATCGACTCCGGCCCCTACCATATGCACCACAAATTCGCCCTGTTCGACGGCCAGCTGCTGCTTAACGGCAGCTTCAACTGGACCCG
>CAMPJN010000427.1 GCA_946886875.1 uncultured Pseudomonas sp. | reverse complement strand
GCTCCAGCCGCGACAACCCCAAGGCCGACTGGTACGTCTGGGCCGACCCCAAGGAAGACGGCACCGTGCCGAATAACTGGCTGTCGGTATTCGGCGGGCCGGCCTGGACCTGGGACAGCCGGCGCAAGCAGTACTACCTGCACAACTTCCTTTCCAGCCAGCCGGATCTGAATTTCCACTGCGAGGCGGTGCAGCGGCAACTGCTCGACGATATGGAGTTCTGGCTGTTGTTGGGCGTCGATGGTTTCCGTCTCGACGCGGCGAACTTCTACTTTCACGACCGTGCGCTGCGTGACAACCCGCCGAACCTGGATATCCGCGAAGGCAGCATTGGCGTGCGCGCCGACAACCCCTACGCTTTCCAGCAACACATCCATGACAAGACCCAGCCGGAGAACCTGCTGTTTCTCAAGCGCATCCGTCAATTGCTCGAGCGTTACCCGGGCAGCGCGACCGTCGCGGAAATCGGCTGCGACCATTCGCTGCGCACCATGGCCGCCTACACCGGCGGTGGCGATACGCTGCATATGGCCTATTCCTTCGACTTGCTGACCGAGCAGTGCAGCCCGGCGTTCCTGCGGCATACCATCGAAAGCGTCGAGCGCGAGCTGGTAGATGGCTGGCCCTGCTGGTCGATCGGCAACCACGACGTGGTACGGGTGATGAGTCGCTGGGCCCTGGATGGCCAACCAGATTGCAGTCGCGGCCGGTTGTTTATGGCGCTGTTGCTGTCGCTGCGCGGTAGCGTCTGTCTGTACCAGGGCGAGGAGTTGGGCCTGGATGAGGCCGAGCTGCAATTCGAGCAACTGGTCGACCCCTATGGCATCCGCTTCTGGCCGGAATTCAAGGGCCGTGATGGTTGCCGCACGCCAATGCCTTGGCACGAGGGCGATCTGCATGGCGGTTTCAGCCGCGAGCAGCCCTGGTTGCCGCTGTCCAGCCGCCATTTGCCGCTGTCCGTGGCCGCCCAGGAACCGGATGAGAACTCCATGCTCAATACCTACCGGCGCTTTATCGCCTGGCGCCAGAGCCAGCAGCTGCTGATCCAGGGTAGCCTGCGCGTCCTGCATCATGACGACGACCTGCTGGTGTTCGAGCGGCGTCTGGGCGATGAAGCCTGGCTGTGCCTGTTCAACCTGGGCAACCAGGCGCGGCACTTCGCCCTGTCGGTAGCGGTCGAAGCCGTGCCGGCGCCGGCCAGCAATGCGCTGTTCAACGCCACCGGGGTAGAGTTGCCGGCCCAGGGCTTCGGTTTTGCCCGTTTGCTCGGTTGAGCGGGCGCTGGATATATCGAGATTGATCGCACCGGTTTAGCCGGTGTGGTCGCTAGAGGAGAACAATAACAATGGCCAGCGTCACGCTACGCAATATCTGCAAGAGTTATGGCGACATCAAGATTACCCGCGGCATCAATCTGGATATCGCCGATGGCGAGTTCGTGGTGTTCGTCGGCCCGTCCGGTTGTGGCAAGTCCACCCTGTTGCGCCTGATCGCCGGGCTTGAGGACATCACCGAAGGCGAGTTGCTGATCGGCGGCGAGCGGGTCAACGAACTGCCGCCGATGGACCGTTCGGTTGGCATGGTGTTTCAGTCCTACGCGCTCTATCCGCATATGAACGTCGCGGAAAACATGGCCTTCGGCCTCAAGCTGGCCAAAGTCGAGAAGCGCGAAATCACCCGCCGGGTCGACGAGGTGGCGAAGATCCTGCAACTGGACAAGCTGCTCGAACGCAAGCCCAAGGACCTCTCCGGCGGCCAGCGTCAGCGCGTCGCCATCGGCCGCACCATGGTGCGCGAACCCAAGGTGTTCCTGTTCGACGAACCGCTGTCGAACCTCGACGCCTTCCTGCGGGTGCAGATGCGCATCGAGATTTCCCGCCTGCACCAACGCCTGCAAGCCACCATGGTCTATGTCACCCACGATCAGGTCGAAGCCATGACCATGGCCGACAAGATAGTGGTGCTCAACGCCGGCGAAATCGCCCAGGTCGGGCCGCCGCTGGAGCTTTATCACTACCCGCGGAACCAGTTCGTCGCCGGCTTTATCGGCTCGCCGCAGATGAACTTCCTTTCGGTGCGGGCGCTACAAGCCAGCAGCGCCTCGGTGGAGATCGAAATGCCCGGCGGCTCGCGCATGAGCGTGGCGGTCGATGGCAGTCAGGTCAGCGTCGGCGAAACCCTGACCCTGGGCGTACGCCCCGAGCATTTCGTCGATACCGAGCAGGCGGATTTCGCCTTCTACGGCGAAATCGCGGTGGCCGAGCGCCTGGGCGATCACAACCTGCTGTACCTGATGCTCGAGGGGGTGGAACCGATGATCACCCTGCGCAGCGACGGTAACCGCAAAGTCGCGGTCGGGCAGACCTACGGCGCCGGTCTGATGGCCAACAAATGCCATCTGTTCCGCGCCGACGGCTACGCCTGCCCGCGGCACTATCGCGAACCGGCGCTGTTCGGCGATGCCTGATCGCGCTGGGCAGCTTGGCCATTGGTAGCTCGAACGGATGCACGATGATGCAGTCGATTGCATAGCAGGCCGTTGAAAAACGCAGTATCGGCAACTCAGGTAATTCTTCAACGGCTTGCTAACCCGTGAAGAAAATCAGGAGAAATGCTGATGGTTGCCAAGCACGATTTGCTGCAAGACCTGCCGGAACTGGCTGAGCGGTTCGAGGCGCGCCTCAACACGGATGTAGCGTTCGCCGCCCTGGTGAAACGCTACTACGAACTCGACCGCCGCGTGCTCGAATGGGAGGTTGCCCACGGCAACAGCGGCGAGGAACTCAACCGGCTCAGGCTCGAACGGGTGCGGGCCAAGGACCGCATCGTCGACCACTTGCAGTCGCCCCTGGCCACGTCAAGCAAGCGCAGCACGGGATCGGCCTCATAGGTAGTTTTTCAACGGCCTGTTAAGCTGCCGGCTCTATACCCGAGCCATACGAGCAAGCATGAATCAGCCCCGCAAAGACCCCCTGCACGGCGTGACCCTGGAAGCCATCCTCAACGAGCTGGTGGCGCAGCTGGGTTGGGACGGTTTGGCCGAGCGCATCGATATCCGCTGCTTCAAAAGCGACCCGAGCATCAAATCCAGCCTGACCTTCCTGCGCAAAACCCCCTGGGCCCGGGCCAAGGTCGAGGCGCTGTATATCCAGCAGCGCAAGGGCTGACGCGGAACACATGTAGCCCCTTTTGTAAGGGTGGGGCTGGCGGCGCCGGCGCTGTCTCCGCGCTACCGCCAACTGGCCTGCACCGAAGGCAGGGGCGGCTGGCATTGGCTAAGGGTGCCGGGCTCCAGGTAAGGCATCAGGGTCGGTGCCATGCCTTTGAGCACCTGCACCGGCAAGGCCGAGGTAAAGCGGAAGTTTTCCGCCGCGCGGCCAGGCACGAAGGCGGTCAGGGTGCCGTAGTGGCGTGGGCCGAGATAGAACACGAAGGTCGCAGTGCGGTTCATCGCCCGTGAGCTGAGTACCCGGCCACCGGGGCCGACCACTTCGGTGCGGTTGTCGCCGGTGCCGGTCTTGCCGCCGACTTTCAATGGCTCTCCGTTCGCGCTTAGAAATACACCCTGCAGGCGCCGTGCGGTGCCGTTCTCTACGACCTCGGCGAGGGCGTTGCGCAGCGCCGCAGCGATTTCCGAGGCCATCACCCGTTGGCCGATGATGCGGTTGCGGGTAACCAGGGTTTCATACGGTGTATCGGCGGCGAAATGCAGGCTGTCGATGCGCACCGTCGGCTGGCGGATACCGT
>CAMPJN010000426.1 GCA_946886875.1 uncultured Pseudomonas sp. | reverse complement strand
CCGTGTGCACCGGGCTGGTGGTGTAGCTCAGGGTGCCCTGGGCATGCTTGCCGGCGGCTTTCACCGCCTCGATCGATACGCGCAGGTTACGCACGTCGTTCATCGCATCGAAGATGCGGAACACGTCGATGCCGTTGACCGCCGCCTTGGCAACGAAGGCCCGTACCACATCGTCGCTGTAGTGGCGGTAGCCGAGCAGGTTCTGCCCACGCAACAACATCTGCAGACGGGTATTGGGCAGCGCCGCCTTGAGCTTGCGCAGACGCTCCCAGGGGTCTTCCTTCAAGAAACGGATGCAGGCGTCGAAGGTCGCACCACCCCAGACTTCCAGCGACCAATAGCCGACCTGATCGAGCTTGTCGCAGATCGGCAGCATGTCGTCGAGGCGCATCCGTGTGGCGATGATCGACTGATGGGCGTCACGCAGGATGGTATCGGTGACGGTGATCTTCTTAGACATGGTTCAAGTCCTCACAGGCCGGCGTGGGCGGCAATGGCAGCAGCGATGGCCAAGGCCAGCTCTTCGGGTTTGCGCTTGATCGAATACTGGGTCAGTTGCGGGTGGCTCTCGACGAAGCTGGTGTTGAACTGACCGCTGCGGAATTCCGGGTTACGCAGGATTTCCTGGTAATAGGCCGCGGTGGTTTTCACCCCTTGCAGGCGCATGTCGTCGAGGGCGCGCAGGCCGCGGTCCATTGCCTCTTCCCAGGTCAACGCCCAGACGATCAGCTTCAGGCACATCGAGTCGTAATAGGGCGGAATGGTGTAGCCGGTGTAGATCGCCGTATCGGTGCGCACACCGGGGCCGCCGGGAGCGTAATAACGGGTGATCTTGCCGAAACTGGGCAGGAAGTTGTTCTTCGGGTCTTCGGCGTTGATGCGGAACTGCAAGGCGAAGCCGCGATGCAGGATATCGCTCTGCTGAATCGACAAGGGCAGGCCGGAGGCGATGCGGATCTGCTCGCGGACGATGTCGATGCCGGTGATTTCCTCGGTGATGGTGTGCTCCACCTGCACCCGGGTGTTCATCTCCATGAAATACACCTCGCCGTCGGCGAGCAGAAACTCCACGGTACCGGCGTTCTCGTAGCCCACCGCCTTGGCCGCGCGCACCGCCAGGTCGCCGATATAGGCGCGCTGTTCGGGGGTCAGTTGGGGGCTGGGGGCGATCTCGATCAGCTTCTGGTTACGCCGTTGGATCGAGCAATCGCGCTCGAACAGGTGCACCACGTTGCCGAAGCTGTCGCCGAGAATCTGCGCTTCGATATGTTTCGGATCGACGATGCATTTCTCGAGAAACACCTCAGCCGAGCCGAACGCCTTGGTTGCCTCGGAAATCACCCGGGGAAACGCCTGCTCCAGTTCTTCCCGCGAGTTGCAGCGGCGAATACCGCGGCCGCCACCGCCGGAAGTGGCCTTGAGCATCACCGGATAGCCGATGCGGTCGCCCTCGAGCAACGCCTCGGCGATATCCGCGACATTGCCCTCGGTGCCCGGCGTGACCGGCACGCCGGCCTTGATCATGCTGCGCCGGGCTTCGGTCTTGTCGCCCATGCGACGAATCACTTCGGCGCTCGGGCCTATGAACTTGATCCCACGTTCGGCGCAGATTTCCGCCAGTTCGGCGTTTTCCGAGAGAAAACCATAACCGGGGTGCAAGGCATCGCAGCCGGTTTCCACCGCCAGATTGACCAGCTTGCGCGGGTTCAGGTAGCCGGCCAAGGGGTCGGCGCCGATGCCGTGAGCCTCGTCGGCGCGCTTGACGTGCAGCGCCATGCGGTCGGCGTCGGAATAGATGGCCACCGAGCGGATGCCCATCTCGGCGCAAGCGCGCACGATGCGGACGGCAATCTCACCGCGGTTGGCTATCAGAATTTTCTTGATCACGAGCCAGCGTCCTCGATCACGTGAGCAGGCGACCGCAGGAACCGGTCGACGGAAGACCGCGTCGTTCGACCCGGTCCGGCAATTAAGCTACGCCCGCTTGATGATTAACTAAAATCAATATTTATTGGGTTAGCCATAAGCAAAGACTTATAGTTGCACCAGACCTACCCGCCAAGACGAGTACACACCGTGCGTAAAGCCTTGCTACGTATGACCTTTCGCCAATTGCAGGTGTTCCGCCTGGTCTGCGATCAGCGCTCCTACAGCCGCGCCGCAGAGGAAATGTCGCTGACCCAGCCGGCGGTCAGCTTGCAGATCCGCCAGCTGGAAGAGCTGCTCGGTCAGCCACTGTTCGATTACGTCGGCAAAAAGCTCTACCTGACCGATGCGGCCGAAGCGCTGCAACGCGCCAGCGCGGATATTTTCGGCCGCCTGGAAAGCCTCGACATGCAACTCGCCGACTTGCGTGGCTCGCTGCAGGGGCAGTTGAGCCTGGCGGTAGAATCCAGCGCCAAGTATTTCATTCCCCACCTGTTCGCCGCTTTTCGCCGCGAATACCCGGAAGTCAATTTGCAGCTGGTGGTGGTCAATCACACCCAGGCACTGAGGCGGCTAAGCGCCAATCGCGACGATCTGCTGATCATGTCGCAGGTGCCGACGGACCAGGATCTGGAATTTCTGCCGTTTCTCAACAACCCCATAGTCGCGGTGGCGCCGCCCGAGCACCCGTTGTGCGAGCAGCATGCGCTGCGCCTGCAGGATCTGACCGCCTGGCCACTATTGATCCGCGAGGCCGGCTCCGGCACCCGCCAGGCCTGCGAGGAATACTGCCATCAGAAACGCGCGCACTTCGCCCAGACCCTGGAGGTCGGCTCGACCGAAGGCCAATGCGAAGGGGTGATCGCCGGCCTAGGCCTGGCCCTGCTGCCGCGCCACGCCGTGCGCCGCGAACTGAGCTGCGGCGCATTGCGCGAACTGCCGGTGGCCGAACTGCCATTGCTGCGCAGCTGGTGCCTGGTGCACCCGCGGGGCAAATACCTTTCACCGGTGGCCCAGGCGTTCTTCGCCTTCGTGCGCAATCAGCGCAGCCAGATCAACGCCCTGGCTGAGCGTTTTGCCGGCCCGCCACCTGTTTCGCCAGCAGACCGCTAACCAGCAACGCCATCCTTTACGCCCTTTTATCACCGCGAGCAGGCGTCATGCGGCTCTGGAACAAAGTGGCGGCGATCAACTCGGGATAGTCGCTCAGCTGCTGTTGGAGGTGGCGTTGCTCGGTGTAATTCTCGATCGCACGGCGGTATTCCATGCGGCGTTGATCGAGCAACTTGCGGCGGGTCTTGGCATCGCCACTGGCGTGGGCCTGCGCATTATCCAAATAGCCAGACATAGGAAACTCCCAAGCTGAATAACGGGAGTCACAGAATCCACCCGAGGTATGACGCTTTGGTGGCGAGGGGATGAACAGATGCTGACAGCTCGGGAAGGCCCATTAAGCATGTAGGTTGGCGCTGAGCGCGGCGAAGCCCGACAGCGGCTGGCGGGAATCACGCTCCGCGCCCAACCATCGCGGATTGGTCACGCAGAGCGTCACGGCGCTCCCACGCTGGAGCGCGGGAACGATCATCAAAAAGCGCAATCCGGGACTGAAATTTGGCGCTGGCGCCTATCAATCCTCCGCCGCACGCACCGACTTGGGTGACAGACGCAGACTGCGCAAGCTGCGCTTGACGCTTTTCAGGTGGTTGACCAGGCTCGGCCCGCGAGCCATGGCCACGCCCATGGCGAGCACGTCGATCACCACCAGGTGGGCAATGCGCGAGGTCAGCGGGGTGTAGATTTCGGTGTCTTCCTGCACGTCGATGGCCAGGTTGAC
>CAMPJN010000425.1 GCA_946886875.1 uncultured Pseudomonas sp. | reverse complement strand
TCCGCCCGAACATCATGGTCGACTGCAGCCACGCCAACTCCAACAAGGATCCGGCGCTGCAACCGCTGGTCATGGAAAACGTCGCCAACCAGATTCTCGAAGGCAATCAGTCGATTGTCGGCTTGATGGTCGAAAGTCATTTGGGCTGGGGCAACCAATCGATCCCCAAGGATCTCGCACAACTGAAATATGGCGTGTCCGTTACCGACGCCTGCATCGATTGGGGCAGTACCGAAAAAACCCTGCGTGGCATGCATGCCAAGCTCAAGGATGTATTGCCCAAGCGGCAGCGCGGCTAGATCGAGCGCAGATAAAAAACGCCGAGCAAATGCTCGGCGTTTTTTATTGGATCGGAGTTCGTCTAGCCCTAGCTCGGCAAGCCGCTGGTGCGTTGGCGCCGCTCCATATAGCGCTCGACGTAGGAACACGAAGGAATCACCGTGTAGCCCAGACGATCGGCATACTGCAAGGCATGCTCGGTCAGCGCCGCAGCGATGCCACGGCCACGCAGGGAGTTGGGCACGAAGGTGCGGTAGATATCCAGGGTCTGCTTGCCCAGATCCATATAGGCCAGGTAAGCACGATCACCATCAATGGTGGCCTCAAATTGATGACCCGCCAGATCATGGTGAATGGATAACGCCTCGCTCATTACAATTCCTCTCGCACTCAAAACCGTACTTTGACTTGATCGATCTTTTCCAGGCGCAAGGACATTTCCGCACTGCCGCTACCCACCTGGATGTTTATATAAGCCTTGTTGTTGCGCACTTGAGTCAATACGCCTTGGTAGTACATGCCATCATAGGTGATAAAGCGCAAGCGCTTGCCCACATGATCCGCCAAGCTGGCGACCCTGACAAACTCCTCCTGCCCACGTCGCGTGGTTACTGCGAGCGTGTCAGCTGCTACGTCATTTTCCGCTTGAGCAATACTGTCCGCCGAGCGTTTGTTCGGATCAATCCAAGTAAACCCAAGCGGTTCGACCACTTGTTGATTGACCAGCACCACCGGGCGCAATAAAGCCAGAACACCATCGGCTTCGTAAAATTGCAAGCCGTCCCAGACCAGGCCTTCGCTAGGATTGAGCTCCAAGCGCAACGACTGGGGATCATCCAAGTAGCGTGCGTAGGCGTCCAGTACAGGTTGATCGAGCGCGATGCGCTGGCTACGAAACACCTTATCGAACTGCTGCACGGCAGCCTGCAGATAGGTCTGACGATCCATGCTCTGCTTGCCGGAGCAGTAGTCCTGCACTTTACGCTGATACTGGTTGTCACTGATTTCGACGGTTATCCGTTGAATCCGCGGTGGGTTAGCCCGCAAATCGCCCGGCTTCTCCGACATATTGGCCACTGCCAACGCCACCCGCAGCTCACCCATCTCACGAGTATCGGAGGTCAGGTTGAAAGTGAGCTGCTGCGCGCCTGGCTGAAAGTGATAGGAAAACTCGCCATCGGTTTCGAAAGTACGGTAGCCCATATCCAACAGCTCTGCGGTGCCGATAGTGCGCACCTTGCCGCAGGCTACTTCGCTCATGGCGGTGAAAACGCTACGTTCTGCCGGTGTGTCGTATAGCTGCTGCATAAAGGGGCCGTGCACATCGAGAGCCAAGCCCTTGAGACTGACCGCCATCTGCTCCGGAAACTTACCTTCGGCTAAACGCTCCTTAAAACGTAACAACTCGCCCAGACCGTTGAACTTCAATTCGGCATGCTCGATACGCACACTATCGCGCATCGCCGGAATGGAAATTTCCAGCCGCTCCAACCCCACACGACCATCGAAAGAGGAAGTGATACCGCCGTAGCGGATAACCATGACAGAGGACATCCGGTCGGCCGCATCGGTCATGATCGAGCGCACCGATAGCCAGAGCGATAGCTTGATCAACAGCGCGATGGCCAACAGCGAAAACAGCCCTCCCTTAATCAACTTCGACATGCATACGTCCTTGAATTTGCACTGTGACTTCCGACTAGAGTGGCGGGTAGCTTATCAGGCCGGCATCCGCCAGGCTAATCAAAGGCTTAGAGCACGCTCAAGAGTGCAATGCAGCAGAGCACGGCAATCACCGGCACCATCACCGTCATCACGAAAATATCCTTGTAGGCCTGCCGGTGAGTGAGCCCCATGATCATCAGCATGGCGATCACCGCGCCGCAATGCGGTAGGGAGTCAAAGCCGCCAGAAGCGATATTGGCGATCCGATGCAGAATCTCCGGCTCGACACCCATTTCCAGATACTTGGGCGCCAGGGTCTGCATGAAGATCTGCAACCCACCGGACGATGAGCCGACAATGCCAGAGACCACGCTGACCGAGGCGAAGATCGACAGCAGCGGCGGCAGATCGACAGTGAGTATCCATTGGGAAAACTGGCTGAAACCAGTGGTCTGCGTGACCACCCCGCCAAAGCCGATCACGGCCGCGGTATTGAGGAGCGGCATGATGGCGTCATCGGCGCCCTGCCCCAGCACTGCGATGGTGTTGCGTCGTAGGCCCGGGAATAGCGCGATGGCCACCAGGGTAGCGAGAATCAACGCGAAACTCGGCCAGATAATCGGCTGCTGTTGACTGAACCCAACCACCTGCCCTAGTAAGCCCTGTCCCGCGACGACCGCTTCACTCGCCAACAGTAACCGCGGCAGGATAATCACCCCCAATACCACCGCAATCGGCAGCATGGCCAAGCCCCAATGCGGGCCCGCGCCCGGAGCGCCGGCCAGTTGCTCCATACGCATATCCTGGGCATTGGCCTCGAATCCCTCGCCGCGCTCACGGGCCAAGCGCCATTCACGCTGCACATAAGCCATGCCCAGCCCGACCATCAAGACACTGGCCAATAGACCTATCCAGGCGCCAGCGAACAAGTCCGTGCCCAGCGCACTGGCGGCGATCACGTTATGAATGGAGGGGGTGCCCGGCAACGCGGTCATGGTGAATGTGCCGGCGCCCAGGGCGGTCGCCGCGCAGAACAGCCGCTTGGGCAAATTAGCCTCGCGCATCAGGGTGATACCCAGCGGATACATGGTGAATATCACCACGAAGACCACCACGCCGCCATAGGTGAGCAGCGCGCACACCAGCATGGTGACCCAGAGCGTACGCTGGATGCCGAGTGTGGCGATGATCGCCTGGGCAATGCTATTGGCGGCTTGGCTGGTCGCCATGGCTTTGCCGAAAATTGCGCCACAGAGAAACAACACGAAAAACTTACCGGCAAATGTAAAGGCCCCCAAAGGGCCGAAAGGAAAAAACTCGAGTAATGCTTGCGGTGCCGGCAAACCATTGCTCAACGCCACCACCAACGAACAGGACAATGCGGCTATAAAGATGTTCACGCCACGCAAGGCCATGAACATCAGCAACACCAAACCCAACAATAAGCCCACATTCCCTAGCATGGTTCGCCTCCAATTCAATGTTCGGTAGGTAAGTTGCTGTTGCGCGTAAAAACCGCCGAGCTTCTGCCGGGTATTTAACACCCGAGTCGCCAAACGATAGCGCCAACCACTATCGACAGCAGAACTGTATGTTTTTCATCCAAAAAAGTGCCGTTTATTGAAGCCGACTTAGACAATAGCAAAAAAAACCTGCAACGCTCGCCCGCCTCCGTTTACTTACTACAGGTAACAGGTAGTATGTACGCCGGCTGATTTCCGACTAGTTGGAAATTGCTTTATGGAAAAACTTTCACCCCAAGGGGAACACGATGAACAACGTTCTGAAATTCTCTGCTCTGGCATTGGCCGCAGTTCTGGCTACC
>CAMPJN010000424.1 GCA_946886875.1 uncultured Pseudomonas sp. | reverse complement strand
GTTTCGCCTGGGAATACCAGAAAACCCGCAACCGCAAACCCATGGCCTGCTTCAATGCCTTCCTGCATAACCATTGGGCCGGGCTGGCGATCTTTGTCGGTCTGGTCATCGATTACGCGCTGCGGCCCTAGACCTGTAGCTTGCTACTGTCATATCGCTGCAATAATTCCGTTATCTAATGCAGGCCAATGACAGTGTGATGACCCGAGGCGAGACCCCATGGTTGGCAAAAACATCCTGATCGTCGACGACGAAGCACCGATCCGCGAAATGATCGCGGTAGCGCTGGAAATGGCCGGCTACGATTGCCTGGAAGCGGAAAACACCCAGCAAGCCCACGCGATGATCGTCGACCGCAAACCGGACCTGATCCTGCTCGACTGGATGCTTCCCGGCACTTCCGGCATCGAGCTGGCCCGGCGCCTCAAGCGCGACGAGCTGACCGGTGATATCCCGATCATCATGCTCACCGCCAAGGGCGAAGAGGACAACAAGATCCAGGGCCTGGAAGTCGGTGCCGACGACTACATCACCAAGCCGTTCTCGCCCCGCGAACTGGTCGCTCGCCTGAAAGCCGTGCTGCGCCGCGCCGGCCCGGTCGAGAACGAAGGGCCGATCGAAGTCGGCGGTCTGCTGCTCGACCCGATCAGCCATCGGGTGACCATCGACGGCAAACCGGCCGATATGGGCCCCACCGAATACCGCCTGCTGCAATTCTTCATGACCCACCAGGAAAGGGCTTACACCCGAGGCCAATTGCTCGATCAGGTCTGGGGCGGTAACGTCTATGTCGAAGAACGCACCGTAGACGTGCATATCCGCCGCTTGCGCAAGGCGCTCGGCGAGGTCTACGAGAGCCTGGTACAAACCGTGCGCGGCACCGGCTATCGTTTTTCCACCAAGAATTAGTCGCGGCGTCCACACCTGGACGAACGGTTGAAAGGACAAACATTCAAGTGAATCAAGACTGGCACGGCTCTCTGATACGCCGCTTGCTGTTGTTGCTTGGCGTGTGCCTGCTGCTGGGCCTGATCACGGGCCACTACGCCTGGATGTTGGTAATCGGTCTGAGCGCCTACCTGGCCTGGCACCTGAAACAGTTGCTGCGCCTGCACAAGTGGTTGCGCACCCGCCAGGCCAACGAGCCACCACCGGACAGCCAGGGTCTGTGGGGCGAGGTGTTCGACAACATCTATCATCTGCAACGCCGCGATCAGAAGGCCCGCGATCGCCTGCAGGCGGTGATCGACCGCGTGCAAGAATCCACCGCTGCACTGAAGGACGCGGTGATCATGCTCGACCGCGACGGCAACCTGGAATGGTGGAACCTCGCCGCGGAAAATCTTCTCGGCCTGCAGACCCCGCAGGACAGCGGCCAGCCGATCACCAACCTGGTGCGCGACCCACGCTTCAGCGAATACCTGGAACGCAGCAATTACTTCGAACCGCTGGAGCTGCCCTCGCCGATCAGCAACCGACGCCGCCTGCAGTTTCATATCACCCAATACGGCAATCGCGAGCACCTGCTGCTGGTACGCGATGTCACCCGCATCCATCAGCTCGAACAGATGCGTAAGGACTTCGTCGCCAACGTATCCCACGAGCTGCGCACGCCCCTGACGGTGATCTCCGGCTACCTGGAAACCCTGCTCGACAATGTCGAGCAAATAAACCCGCGCTGGCGCCGCGCGCTGCAACAAATGCAGCAACAAGGCGAGCGCATGCAGGCGCTGTTGAACGATCTACTGCTGCTGGCCAAGTTGGAAGCCACCGATTATCCCGCGGACAACCAGCCGGTGGCGGTCGAGCAGTTGCTGCTGTCGATCAAGAACGATGCCCAGGCGTTGTCCGCCGAGCGCGCGCACCGTATCAGCCTGGAGGCGGACGCCGCGGTCAGGCTCAAGGGCAGCGAGGCGGAGCTGCGCAGCGCTTTCTCCAACCTGGTATTCAATGCGGTGAAGTACACCGACGACCAAGGCGACATTCGCATTCGCTGGTGGAGCGACGAGCAGGGCGCCCACCTCGAGGTGCAGGACACTGGCCAGGGCATCGAGGCCAAACACCTGCCGCGCCTGACCGAACGCTTCTACCGGGTCGACTCCAGCCGCGCCAGTAACACCGGCGGTACCGGGCTCGGCCTGGCCATCGTCAAGCATGTGCTGCTGCGTCATCGCGCGCGCCTGGAGATAAGCAGCCGCGTCGGCGAGGGCAGCACTTTCACCTGCCACTTCCCCACGAGCCAGATGGTGCGCCGCGGTTAATCCAGGTCGGACACAGCCCTGCTGTCGCGCCAGCGTTTAGCACAAGATCTGCAACACCCCGGGGCACGTCTCTGTAGGGTAGGCATGGGATAGCCTTGTCCACCGGGTTTCACCGACATCGGCACATATATAGGATCGATGGAAAGGTTTTAGCCGCACTTGCAAAGCCCGGCATCTGCCGCCACTCTTAGCCGTCATTGGTCAATCGAACCCCTTATGGACCCCTCCACGAGTTACTCCGCCGCCAGTTATTTCGCCGATTTCGGCCTTATCCTGTTCGCCCTGTTCCTGGTCCTGCTCAACGGCTTTTTCGTTGCCGCCGAGTTCGCCATCGTCAAGCTGCGCGCCACCAAGGTGGAAGCGCTGGCCGCCAAGAACGGCTGGCGCGGGCATATCCTGCGTACCGTACACAACCAGCTGGATGCCTATCTGTCGGCCTGCCAGCTGGGTATCACCCTGGCCTCCCTGGGTTTGGGCTGGGTCGGTGAGCCGGCCTTCGCCCACCTGCTGGAACCGCTGCTCGGCGCCATCGGCATCGAATCGCCGAAGCTGGTGCACGGCATCGCCTTCTTCACTGCGTTCTTCATCATTTCCTATCTGCATATCGTGGTCGGCGAGCTGGCACCCAAATCCTGGGCGATCCGCAAACCCGAGCTGCTATCGCTGTGGACGGCAGCGCCGCTGTATCTGTTCTACTGGGCCATGTACCCGGCGATCTTCCTGCTCAATGCCAGCGCCAATGCGATTCTGCGCATCGCCGGCCAAGGTGAACCGGGCCCGCATCACGAGCACCATTACAGCCGCGACGAACTCAAGCTGATCCTGCACTCCAGCCGCGCTAGCGATCCCAGCGATCAGGACATGCGCGTGCTGGCCTCGGCGGTGGAACTGGGCGAGCTGGAGGTGGTGGATTGGGCCAACTCGCGCGAGGACCTGGTCTATCTGGAGCTGAATGCCGCCCTGGACGAGGTGTTCAGCGTGTTCCGCCGACACAAATACAGCCGCTACCCGGTTTACGACGAAACGGCCAGCACCTTTGTCGGCGTGTTGCATATCAAGGATCTGCTGCTGCATCTGTCGCTGCTGGAGATGCTGCCCTCCGCACTCAAGCTTGGCGAACTGATGCACCCGGTCGAACGGGTCAGCCGCCATATGCCGCTGTCCAATCTGCTCGAACAGTTCCGCCAGGGCGGTTCGCATTTCGCCCTGGTCGAGGAAGCCGACGGCAAGGTAATCGGCTACCTGACCATGGAAGATGTGCTCGAAGCTCTGGTCGGCGACATTCAGGACGAACATCGTAAAGCCGAGCGCGGCATCCTCGCCTACCAGCCGGGCAAGCTGCTGGTGCGTGGCGACACGCCGCTGGCCAAGGTCGAGCGTCTGCTTGGCGTCGACCTCGATCATATCGAGGCGGAAACCCTCGCCGGCCTGGTGTACGAAACCCTCAAGCGCATGCCCGAGGAAGAGGAAGTGCTGGACGTCGACGGCCTGCGCATCATCGTCAAGAAGATGAA
>CAMPJN010000423.1 GCA_946886875.1 uncultured Pseudomonas sp. | reverse complement strand
GGCCGAGCAGGGCGGGGTAGGTGGGCTTGTCGTTGGCCTGGTCCTTGCCCTGGGTTTTGCCCAGGGTGGCGGTGTCGCTTTCGACGTCGAGGATGTCGTCCTGCACCTGGAACGCCAGGCCGATGGCGCGGGCGTAATTCTGCAGGGCCAGCAGCGAACGCTCGTCGGCCTGGCCGCTGGCCAGGGCGCCGAGGCGCACGCTGGCTTCGATCAGCGCGCCGGTCTTGTGTCTGTGCATGCTTTCCAGGGCTTGGCGGTCCAGTTGCTGGCCCACCGAACCTAGGTCGATGGCCTGACCGCCGACCATCCCGGCCGGGCCCGCGGCCTGGGCCAGACAGGTGACCATGGCCAGGCCCGACTCGCTGCCCAGGGGGTTCAGTTGCGGGTCGGCGAGCACGCTGAAGGCCAGGCTCTGCAGGCCGTCGCCAGCGAGAATCGCGCAAGCCTCATCGAAGGCTATGTGGGTGGTCGGTTGGCCGCGGCGCAGGTCGTCGTCGTCCATTGCCGGCAGGTCGTCGTGCACCAGCGAATAGGCGTGAATCAATTCGACCGCGCAGGCCGCGGCATCGGCGTCTTGGGCCTGGCCGCCGAGGGCTTCGCAGGCTGCATAAACCAGTAGCGGGCGTACCCGTTTGCCGCCGTTGAATACGCTGTAACGCATGGCCTGATAGAGGCGCGCCAATTCGGCGTGCGGAGGGATGAAGAGCTGCTCCAGTGCGGCATCGACACGCGCCTGACAGCGCCCCTGGTAGGCTTCGATCATGCTTGCGGGTCCGCGTCGAAAGGGGCTTCCTCCAGCTCGCCGTCGCGCTCCAGGAGTATCTGGACTTTCTGCTCGGCTTGGGCCAGCGCGGCCTGGCAGTCGCGGGTCAGGCGAATACCCTGTTCGAACGCGGTCAGCGAGTCTTCCAGCGACAACTCGCCGTTTTCCAGGCGTTCGACCAGGTTTTGCAAGTCGGTGAGGGACTGCTCGAAGTCGAGCGAGGCTTTTTTACGGGCCATGGCGGGCGTTCTCTGGCGGGGCTCGGGCAGGGGGTGGAACCGGCGCGACACTAGCAGAGCCGCGCCGCGTGGGCAAATAACCATAAGTTGCAGGCGCTATATTGGCAGCCGCAGCAGGCCGCTATCCGGCGAAGTAAGTCGCCCAGAAGTAATAGCCGGTCATGCCGCTGCCCACGACTATCACCAGGGTGCGCAGCAGCGTCGGTGGCAGGCGCTCGCCCAGTGCGCCACCGGCATATCCGCCAAGCGTGGTGCCTACCAGCAGAATCGCCAGCTCGTACCAGCTGACCCTGCCGGCGATCACGAAGGTCAGGGTGGCGATGCTGTAGATCACCGCGGAAATCAGGTTCTTCAGCGCATTGGCGCGGGCCAGTTGATGGCCTTCGATGGAGAAGGCTGCCAGTTGCAGAATGCCCATGCCCGCACCGAAGTAGCCGCCGTAGATCGATACGCCAATATGCGCGCCGAGCGATAGCGGGCTGTGCGGCGGTTGCTCGTCGCCGGTCGTTGCGTCGAGGCGGTGCGCCGCCAACCAGCGGCGCAGCCAGGGGCTGGCGGCGAACAGCAGGGTGGCGGTCAGCAGCAGCCAGGGAATCAGGTGACGGAAAATCTCGTCGCCGCCCGCCAGCAACAGCAGACCACCGAGCAGGCCGCCGCATAAACCGGCTAACAGCAACGGCAGCAGATAACGGCCCAGCGGACGCAACGAGGTGCGTGCGGCCCAGGCCCCGGCCAGGCTGGCCGGCCACAGCGCCACGGCGTTGGTGGCATTGGCGGTGACCGGCGGCAAACCAGCGGCGAGCAATGCGGGAAAGGAAAAGAAAGTGCCGCCGCCGGCCAGGGCGTTCATGCCGCCAGCGGCAAAACCGGCGAGCGTGAGCAACAGAAGATCGGTAATCGGCATGGGCGGCTCGTGGGTTAACGTTGAGTACCAAGTAAAACGTTGCGAATTGGCGGGTGGTTTATCAACGGCTCGCTAGGCGGTCACGCCATAACCTCGGGCCATCAACACAGCCAGCAGCGGGATGATCAACAGCAACAGCAGTTCCAGGCGAATCACCATGGTCACCAGCTTGGCTTGCCGTGGACTGACCAAAGGCACCTGCCCGGCCTTGAGCTGGTTGCGCCAGTTGAGGAAGACGAAAGTCGGCAGAATCGACAGCACGGCGACTACCACGAACAAGCCGACCTTGGCGTGAAACAGGCTATTGCCCAGGTAGTAGGCCGTGCCCTTGCCGTACCAGATGACCCGCGCCAGGCCTGTGAGCAATACCGCGCCTGCGGCCATGCCGTAGGCCAGGTCGATAATTACCAGGCGGCGCGCGCGAGTCAGATCCAGCGGCAATTTGAACTGCAGGTGCTCAATGCTGAGCAAGGCGAACAACACAAAGATCGACAGGTAATGCAGATAGGCAGCGATAGCCTGGGCCATGGTGATTTCCTTATATATGCATTCGAGTCGTCAGGCTTTTGCAGGCAGCGGCGCGAACCATAGGTTGTGCCGACTCAGGCGCACAGCATAGCCGCCGAGGCACAGGCTGCGCAGCCCCATAAAGCACAGAAACGCCAGCCATAGACCATGGTTGCCCAGGGCTTGCAGCCACCACGCCAGCGGCAGGCTGAGCAGCAGGGCCATCAGCATGGCGTCACGCATCTCACGGGCGCGGATGGCACCGATAAACAGGCCATCGAGCAGATAGCTCCACACCGCGATCAGCGGCAGCAGCGCCAGATAGGGCAGATGTTCCAGGGCAATCGCGCGCACCGCAGCTATATCGGTTTGCAGGAAGATAAACCAGTGCCCGCCCAGCCAGAAAAACAGCGCAAAACCCAGGCTCGCCAGCAGCGACCAGCCGCCCGCAACTATCAGGCTGCGGCGTAGCGCATCGCGGTCGCGCGCCCCCAGGGCATGGCCGCTAAGGGCTTCCACGGCATGGGCCAAACCGTCGAGGGCATGGGCGGTGAGCAGCAGACCGTTAAGCAACAGGGCATTGCCCGCCACAGTCGCATCGCCGAGACGGGTGCCCTGCACGGTGAGCATAAAGAACACGCCTTGCAGAATCAGGGTGCGGATAAAGATGTCGCGGTTGACCGTCAGCAGCGGCCGCCAGTTCAACCAGCGGCGCAGCGCCGGCCAGTCGATGCGCCCGGCATAGGCGGCCAGCGCCTGTCGCGCCAGCCACAGGCCGAGCAGCGCGCCGCTCCACTCGGCGATCACCGAGGCCCAGGCCGCGCCGGCCACGCCCCAATCCAGGCCAAGGACGAATAGCAGATCGAGCGCCACATTGAGCAGGTTGGTGGTCAGCAGAATCGCCAGTGGTCCGCGGCCGTTCTGGGTGCCGAGCAACCAGCCGATCAGCGCATAGCTGGCCAATACCGCCGGTAGGCCGAACAGGCGGATATGCAGGTAGGTACGCGCCAGGTCGTCGAGCTGCGCCGAGGGTTGCATCAGGCGCAGGGCGATATCGCTCAACGGCAGCGCCAGCAGAATCAGCACCACAGCGAGCAGGCCGCCGAGCAACAAACCCTGCAGCAGGATCTGGCGCAAGCTGCCACCATCCGCGCGCCCCGTGGCCTGGGCGGCGAAACCTGTGGTGCCCATACGCAGAAAACCCATGGCCCAGGTCAGCAGGGTGTAGAGGCTGGCGCCAACCGCGACCGCGGCCAATTGATGGGCGTGGGGCAGATGGCCGATCACCGCGCTGTCGACCAGCGCCACCAGCGGCACCGAGAGGTTGGACAAAATCATCGGTGCGGCCAGCGCCCAGACCCGG
>CAMPJN010000422.1 GCA_946886875.1 uncultured Pseudomonas sp. | reverse complement strand
GAACACGCGATCCTGCACCTGCTGTATGCGCGCTTCTTCCACAAGCTGATGCGCGATGAGGGCTTGCTCTCCTCGGACGAGCCGTTCAAGAACCTGCTGACCCAGGGCATGGTCGTCGCGGACACCTACTACCGCGTGCTGGAAAACGGCGGCAAGGACTGGTTCAACCCGGCAGATGTGGACATCGAACGCGACAGCAAAGGCAAAGTGCTCGCCGCCAAGCTGAAAAGCGACGGCCTGCCAGTCGAGATCGGCGGTACCGAGAAGATGTCCAAGTCGAAGAACAACGGCGTCGACCCACAAGCAATGATCGACGCCTACGGCGCCGACACCTGCCGCCTGTTCATGATGTTCGCCTCGCCGCCCGATATGAGCCTGGAATGGTCGGACTCCGGTGTCGAGGGCGGCAACCGCTTCCTGCGTCGCGTCTGGCGCCTGGCCCAAGCCCACGTCAGCCAGGGTTTGCCGGGCGCGCTGGACAAAAACACCCTGAGCGATGCGCAGAAAGACGTGCGCCGCGCCATCCACCTGGCGATCAAGCAGGCCAGCGTCGATATCGGCCAGCACCACAAATTCAACACCGCCATCGCCCAGGTGATGACCCTGATGAACGTGCTGGAAAAAGCCGCACAAAGCAGCGATCAGGACCGCGCCCTGCTGCAAGAAGGCTTGGAAACCGTGGCACTGCTGCTCGCGCCTATCACCCCGCATATCAGCCACCAGCTGTGGCTGGAGCTGGGCCACGACGGCGCGATCATCGACGCCCAATGGCCGCAAGTGGATGAGTCGGCCCTGGTGCAGGACAGCCTGAACCTGGTGATCCAGGTCAACGGCAAGCTGCGCGGGCACATCGAAGTGGCCGCCAGCGCCAGCCGCGAAGAAGTGGAAGCAGCTGCCCGCGCCAACGAGGGCGTGCTGCGCTTTACCGAAGGCCTGAGCATCCGCAAGGTAATTGTGGTGCCAGGCAAGCTGGTCAATATTGTCGCCAACTGATTAACCACGGCGCGCCTGCACAGCGGCGCGCCGCACGATTTGCCAAGGGGATACAAAGATGATCAAACGGAATCTGTTGGTAATTGGCCTGGCCACTCTGCTCGGCGCCTGCGGCTTTCAGCTGCGCGGTACCGGCGACACCCAGTTCGCGCTCAAGGAACTCGACGTCAGCGCCCGCAATGCCCACGGCGAAACCGTCAAGAGCGTGCGCGAAGCCCTCGAAAACAGCGGCGTGAAGGTCTACAAAGGCGCCCCTTATAGCCTGGTGCTGAGCAACGAACAGGAAGAGCGCAACGCAGCCACCTACACCAGCTCTGCACGCACCGCCGAGTACGAGCTGACCATGAAAATCGATTACGAAATTCGTGGCAGCAAGGACCTGCTGTTGCTCAGCGACAACCTGGAAGCCCAGCGCTTCTATACCCAGGATGGCAACAACCTGATCGGCGGCGACCAGGAAGCGGCGCAGATCCGTGGCGAAATGCGTCGCGAGCTGATCCAGCAGCTGAGCCAACGCCTGCAGGGCGTCACTCCCGAGCGTCTCGACCAGCTGCAGCAAACTGCAGAAGCCAAAGCGCAAGCTGAGGCAGAAGCCCTCGAAGCCGCTCGCCGACAACAGGAAGCGCTGCCCCAGCAGTCGCCGATCCAACTGCCGATCCCCACGCCTTAAGCCTCGCAGGGCCGTGCAAGCGGCCCCGCTACCCCACCCCGATGAAACTTAATCCCGCGCAACTCGGCAAACAGCTCCAGGGCACCCTGGCGCCGGTGTATGTGGTAAGCGGCGACGAAGCCTTGCTGTGCCAGGAAGCCTGTGACGCCATCCGCGCCGCCACCCGCCAGCAGGGTTTCAGCGAGCGCCAGGTATTCAATGCCGACACCAGCTTCGACTGGGGCAACCTGCTGCAGGCCGGTGCCAGCATGTCGCTGTTCGCCGACAAGCGCCTATTGGAGCTGCGCCTGCCTTCGGGCAAGCCTGGCGACAAAGGCGCGGCCGCGCTGCTCGAATACCTCGGCCGACCGCCGGAAGACACCGTATTGCTGATCAGCCTGCCGAAACTCGACGGCAGCGCGCAGAAAACCAAATGGGCCAAGGCGCTGATCGATGGCGCACACAGCCAGTTCATCCAGATCTGGCCGGTCGACGCCCATTCGCTGCCGCAATGGATTCGCCAGCGCATGGCCCAGTCCGGGCTGACCGCCAGCCAGGAAGCGGTGGAAATGATCGCCGTGCGGGTGGAAGGCAACCTGCTGGCGGCAGCGCAGGAAATCGAAAAGCTCAAACTGCTCGCCACCGACGGCCAGGTCGATGTCGGTACCGTGCATGCCGCGGTGGCCGATAGCGCACGCTTCGATGTATTCGGCTTGATCGACGCGGCCCTCAACGGCGAGGCCGCCCACGCCCAACGTATGCTCGAAGGCCTGCGTGGCGAAGGAGTGGAACCGCCGGTAATTCTCTGGGCCCTGGCCCGAGAAACCCGACTGCTGGCCACCATCGCCCAGCAATATGCCCAGGGCATGCCCCTGGAGAAAGCCTTCAGCTCCGCCCGCCCGCCGGTATGGGATAAACGTCGACCATTGGTCAGCAAAGCTTTGCAGCGCCACCCGGCAAAACGCTGGGCGCAATTGCTGCTGGATGCGCAACGCATAGACGCGCAGATCAAGGGCCAGGCTCCTGGCGATCCCTGGAGCGCCCTGAGTCTGTTGACCTTGAGCATCTGCGGCCAGCGCCTGGGCCTGGCCAGCGATAGCGGCCTGTAGTAGCCGGCCGTTCAGCCCTCCTTACCCGGCGTCTTCTGGACATTTTTTGAGCAGCGGAGCATCATTCCCACGCCCGCAGGCTGCGGGCGCGCCAATGAGGAAAGTCCATGGCCAAGCAATGCAAGAACAGCCCGAACAAGGCTAAATCCCTGATCGCCCAGCCACTGTTTCGCTGTCGTCAGGAAAAACCAGGTAAAGGTAAAGGCAGTTATCGCCGCGAAGCCTCCCAGCAAAACTGGGAGGCTTCGGTCGTTATGGCCGCCTGAAAAGCCACGCCGCAACCCGCACCCCGCCTCAACCATGCTAAGGTAGCGCCCTGCAAAACGCGTTGAGACCACCATGCCCAGCCTGCTCCTTCGTGGCTTGATCCACATCGCCACGTCTTCTGCCTGTCTTCTGTTGACCGCCTGCGCCGGAGCGCCCGCGCAGTCATTGGCCAGCACACCCCAGCCTCCCGTCGTTGCCAGCACTCCTGCCCCTGCCCCTGCGCCAAACGCAATCCTCGCGCAGGAGAAACTCAGTTTCAGCGAATGGCAGATCCTGCTGCGTAGCGACGCCATCGCCGCCGGCATCGACCCCGAGCTGTTCGACCGCGCCTTCGCCGGCGTCACGCCGAACCCGGATGTACTGGCCGCCGACAGCAGCCAACCGGAGTTCAGTCGCCCGGTATGGGAATACCTCGATGGCGCTCTGTCGCCGCTGCGTGTCGCCCGCGGCCGCGCGCTGCTGCTGCAACACCGCGAGACGATCAAGGCAATCAAGAAGCAATACCGCGTCGACCATGAAGTCCTGGTGGCGATCTGGGGTTTGGAGAGCAACTTCGGCAGCAATATCGGCAACCACAACGTGATTCGCTCGCTGGCGACCCTGGCGTACGAAGGACGCCGCCAGGTGTTCTGGCGCAGCCAGCTGCTCGCCGTACTGCAGATTCTGCAAAATGGCGATATCACCCCGGAACGCCTGGTCGGCTCCTGGGCCGGCGCCATGGGCCAGACCCAATTCATGCCCACCACCTATAACGAACACGCGGTGGATTTCGACGGCGACG
>CAMPJN010000421.1 GCA_946886875.1 uncultured Pseudomonas sp. | reverse complement strand
CCGGGGAAGTCTCGTGCCAGACCTTGTGCGAGAAATGGGTGTCGGTGGTGACGATGTAGACTTCGGCGCCCGCTTTCTGGAACTCGGCGTAGTTATTGGCAGCGTCTTCAATCTCGGTCGGGCAGTTGAAGGTGAATGCGGCCGGCATAAAGATCAGCACCGACCACTTGCCCTGCAGGGTCTGCTCGGTGACTTCGATGAACTTGCCGTTGTGAAAGGCGTTGGCTTTGAACGGTTGAACGGTGCTGTTGATCATTGAGTGACTCCTCATGGGTGATTTAAATGGTGATTAAATTCGACCCGGAGAAGACTACCCGCCTATGTTCGAAATACCTTATTGATTGAAGCCATGGCTTTGATTGAGTGAGCCAATCGACTCAAACATAATCAATTTAAAAACAATCACTTAGCCTTATACAGCCTGTAGGGAGGGTTAGCCGTCAACGCGGTTTCAGGCAATTCATCCATTTAAGCGCGGCGTAACCCGCCAAGACGGTGGATGGCTTTGTTGGGTTACGCGGCAGCTTAAATCGCGGCGCGATAGGAACCATTGCGGGCTCCTCCGGCCTTCAGCTCAGGCTATCGTCGATCACCAGCACCAGCTTGCCGTCGACCCTATTGGTGGTCAGCGCGGCGAAGGCCGCTTCCGCGTCCGCGATGGCGTAACGCTGTTGCAACTGGGGCTTGAGCCGGCCTTCGGCAAATAACGGCCACACCTGCTGTTGCAGATCGCGCAACAGATCGGCCTTGAACTGGTCGTCGCGGTTGCGCAGGGTCGAGCCGATCAGCTGTACGCGCTTGCTCAGCAGCACGCCCATATCCAATTCGGCTTGGCGCCCGCCCATCAAGCCGATATTCACCCAGCGCCCGTCGAGCCCCAGCAGATCCAGGTTGAGCGCGGCGTATTGACCGCCGACCGGGTCGAGAATCACATCGAAGGGAGCGAAATCGCGCAGCCCCTGCAAGCCTTCACCGCCGCGCAGCACACCGCCCTGGGCGCCCAGGGCTTCGCAATAAGCCAGCCGCTCGGCCGAACCGACGCTGACCCAGCATGGGCTGCCGAAAGCTCTGCATAGCTGGATAGCCGCCGAACCGACACCGCTGGCGCCGGCATGCAGCAGGACTTTTTCTCCCGGTTTCAATCCGGCCAACTGGAACAGATTGAGCCAGGCGGTGGCATAAACCTCCGGCAGCGCCGCGGCCTCGTGCAACGAGACGCCCTCTGGTACCGGCAACACATGCCGCGCGTCGGTTACCACCTCTTCGGCCATACCGCCGCCGGCCAGCAAAGCGCATACCCGGTCACCGACTTGCCAATCGCAACCGGCGCCCACTTCGCTGACCACCCCGGCGCACTCCAAGCCAAGAATCTCGCTGGCGCCAGGTGGTGGCGTGTAGAGGCCGGCGCGCTGTAACAAGTCGGCACGATTCAATCCCGCAGCCGCCACCCGAATACGAATTTCGCCTATATCACAGGCCGTAACCGGCTGTTCCAGCCACTCCGCACGCCCTTCAACGCCTTGCAATGCCTTCACGCTGCCTCCATAGTGCATTTAACCGAGCCCGGCACGTCCGCTGGGCTTTTGCATTGCGCCGATGGAACCTGGCGCCCTTAATAGATGGCCTAATATGCGTTATCAATTGCCCGTACGTCGAATCGGTGTGAAGCCACTGCTTAGCACCCTGCTTGCACTCAGCCTGAGCCTGAGTGCGATATCGCTGAATGCGAAAACCACCAATGTCGACCCCTGGGAGTATCTGCAGCCCACGCGCGAGCAGGTGATCGCCAGCCTCAACGTCGTCGAACTGCTCAATCGTCATCACTACAACAAGCCACCGTTGAACGATGAGCGCTCGGACAAGATCTACCAGAGCTATCTGAAGATGCTCGACCCCTCGCGCAGCTATTTCACTGCAGCGGATATCGCGGAATTCGACCAGTGGCGCGACCAATTCGACGACCTGCTGAAGAATGGCGAGCTGCAACCCGGCTTCCTGATCTACAAGCGCCACCTCGAACGCCTGCAAGGCCGCCTGCAATTCGCCTTGAATATGCTCGAACAAGGCGTCGACAAGTTCGACTTCAGCATCGATGAAAGCCTGCTGATCGACCGCGAGAACGCCCCCTGGGTGGCCGATACCGCCGCGCTCGATGAGCTGTGGCGCAAGCGCGTCAAGGACGAAGTGCTGCGTCTGAAGATCGCCGGCAAAGAGCCCAAGGCGATCCAGGAGCTGCTGATCAAGCGCTACAAGAATCAACAGGCGCGCCTGCAGCAGACCCGCAGCGAAGATATCTTCCAGTCGTATATCAACGCCTTCGCGATGTCCTACGACCCGCACACCACCTATCTGTCGCCGGACAACGCGGAAAACTTCGACATCAACATGAGCCTGTCGCTGGAAGGCATAGGCGCGGTGCTGCAGAACGACAACGAACACGTCAAGGTGGTGCGTCTGGTTCCCGCCGGCCCCGCGGAAAAGAGCAAGCAGATCGCCCCGGCGGACAAGATCATCGGGGTTGCCCAGGGCAACGACGAAATGGTTGACGTGATCGGCTGGCGCCTGGATGAAGTGGTCAAACTGATCCGCGGTCCGAAAGGCTCGTTGGTCCGCCTGGAAGTCATCCCGGCCAGCAATGCGCCGAACGACCAGACCAGCAAAGTGGTGAACATCACCCGCGAGGCGGTCAAGCTGGAAGAGCAGGCCGCGAAGAAGTCCGTGCTGAAGCTCAACCACCAGGGCCGCGACTACAAGCTGGGGATCATCGAGATTCCGGCCTTCTATCTGGACTTCAAAGCCTTCCGCGCTGGCGACCCCAACTACACCAGCACCACCCGCGACGTTAAGCGTCTGCTCACCGAGCTGGAAAAGGAAAAAGTCGACGGCGTGGTCATCGACCTGCGCAACAACGGCGGCGGCTCCCTGCAGGAAGCCACCGAACTGACCGGACTATTTATCGACCAAGGGCCGACCGTGCTGGTGCGCAACAGCGATGGCCGCGTCGACGTGCTGGCCGACGAAAACAGCGGGATCTTCTACAAGGGCCCACTGGCTGTGTTGGTCAACCGCCTGTCTGCCTCGGCTTCGGAGATTTTCGCCGGTGCCATGCAGGACTACCACCGCGCGCTGATCCTCGGCGGCCAGACCTTCGGCAAAGGCACGGTGCAGACCATTCAACCGCTCAATCATGGCGAACTGAAGCTGACCCTGGCCAAGTTCTACCGCGTTTCCGGGCAGAGTACCCAGCATCAGGGCGTGATCCCGGACATCCAGTATCCCGACGTGATGGACACCAAGGAAATCGGCGAAAGCGCGTTGCCGGAAGCCATGCCCTGGGACAGCATCAAGCCGGCGATCAAACCGGAACTGGACCCGATCAAGCCGTTCCTGGTCGAGCTGCAGAGCCGCTATGAAAACCGCACGGCGAAGAACCCGGACTTCACCTTTACCCGCGACCGCCTGACCCTGGCGCAGAAGCTGATGGCCGAAACCAGTGTCAGCCTCAACGAAACCAAGCGCCGCGCGCAGCAGAGCGATATCGAGGCCCAGCAGCTGGTCATCGAGAACAGCCGCCGCAAAGCCAAGGGCGAGGACCTGCTCAGCGAACTGGCGAAAGAAGACGAAGAGGCCGAACCGGTCGAGCCGAAGAAGAGCAAACCGGAAGATGACGCCTTCCTCGCCGAAACCGGGCACATCCTGATCGACTACCTCGGGCTGAGCAGCAGGCTGGCCAAGCAATAAGCCAGGGTCGTCGCGAGCGTCATCAAACAGTCATCGAACTGTCGTGAAATGCAGGGGCTGATAGCAATC
>CAMPJN010000420.1 GCA_946886875.1 uncultured Pseudomonas sp. | reverse complement strand
GCTGACCAGGGTCAACCACACGCCGCCCAGGGCGAACACGGTGTCGGGTTGCAACGGGGCGATCTGGCTGACGCGGTGACCTTCACTATCGCTGAGCGGGCCTTGGCAACTGGACAGCGACCAGCTTTCATCCTGCCGTTCGAGCAGGCAGTGCTCGGCCTCGATGCCGGGGTCGTAAAGCGCGAGTTCGGCCTCGGCGGAGGAGCCGATGCGCCATTGCCCGCCGCTTAACGGCAGCGCCGCGCCGCGATGCAAACCAGTCAAAACACGTAACTCGAACATTCTTTTTGCCCTGGTCAATCAAGCGGAAAATTTCTCAGGCAAGCATCGCTTGCGTTTCGTCGAGATCGATCCGGCCCAATACGTTGACCGGTATCGAGCCCTGCAATTCGGCGAAGGACAGCACCGGTACCCGGTTGAACTCGTCCTGTAGCAACGAGCGCAGCGGGCTGCGCAGATCCTGGGCGACCAGCAGCAGCGAGTTCTGCTGGGCGCGTATGGGAAAGGCGCCGCGCAGCTGTTCCACCAGGGCGCTGCCCAGCTCCGGCGACAGGGCGAAGAAAGTGCCGGTCTGCATTTGCCGGAGCGAGTCGCGCAGCAGCACTTCGGTTTCCGGGGTCAGGAGCCAGACATGCAGCCCATCGGCGGTGCAATGCTGATGGCAGAGTTGGGCCTTCAGGGCGATGCGTACGTAGTCGCAGAGGACACTGACATCGCGCTCGTGTTGGCCGTGTTCGATCAGTGTCTCGGCGATCGGACGGATCGCCCGCAGGGGCACGCGCTCGGCGGCCAGGCGCTGGAGTACCGCGGAAAAGCGCGACAGCGGCAATACCCGTTGCAGCTCTTGCGCCAGCTCGGATTGTTCGGATTCCAGCCAACTGAGGATGGCCTTGGTCTCTTGCAGACCGATGAACTGCGAGCTGCTGTTGTACAGGGCCTGGTTCATCCGCTCGAGGATCAGCTCATCGCTCGTCAGCCCGTTCACGCCTTCGCGCCGTAGCAACTGGTGCTCGGGGTCGAGCCATACCCAGTGCGCTTCTTCGCGATCAGGATCGCCGCTCTGCTGGTCGCCCGCCTCATCGCCGAACAGCGCCCGTTCGACCGCCAGCTTGCCATTGGCGAAACTGGCTTTGAGTACCGGCACCTCGTGCACGCAGAAACGGAATTCGTCCACCGGCAGGCGTTCGCTGTACTCGATCTCGAACGAGGGCAGGGTGAAGCCGAAGCGAAAGACCAGGGTGTTGCGCTGTTGGCGGATGCTGTGGATCACCGATTCCGTCAGCGGCTGGCCCGCATGGTTCGGATGGAACTGCAGCAGGTAAGCCCGGGTGGGGACGAAGCGGCGCAGGTCTTCGACGCCGTTCTGTTCCGGTTCGCAATTGACGCCCGGCTGGTTTTCGCTCAAGCCCTTCTGTTTCGCCCGCCAGAGCTGCAGCAGGCCGCTGCCCAGGCAGACCATGCTGATGGTGACAAACACCGCGGTCGGCATGCCGGGAATCATGGCGAAACCGAGCATGGCGAAGGAGGCGATGATCCAGGCCTTGGGCTGGCTGGTCAGCTGTTCGGCGATTTCCTGGCCGATGTTGGCGTCGACCGCCTGGCTGTCGGAGACCCGGGTGATGATCATGCCGGCGGTCAGCGAAATCAGCAGGGCGGGAATCTGCGCGATCAGGCCATCGCCGATGGTCAGTACCGAATACAGGCGCATGGAATCGCCGGCGGCCATGCCGTTCTGCATCACGCCGATGGCGAAGCCGCCCAGCATGTTGATGAAGACGATGATCAGGCCGGCGATGGCGTCGCCCTTGACGAACTTCATGGCGCCGTCCATCGCCCCGAACAGCTGGCTTTCCTTGGCCAGGCGTTCGCGCCGCGCCTTGGCTTCGATGCCGTCGATCAGGCCGCCGCGCAGGTCGCTGTCGATGGACATCTGCTTGCCCGGCATGGCGTCGAGGGTGAAGCGTGCGGCCACTTCGGCGACCCGCTCGGAGCCCTTTGTGATCACCAGGAAGTTGACCAGCGTGAGGATCAGGAAGATCACCAGGCCGACCGCCAGGTTGCCGCCGACCACGAAGTTGCCGAAGGCCTCGACGATATGCCCGGCGTCGGCCTGCAGGAGGATCAGGCGGGTGGTGGCGATCGATAGCGCCAGGCGGAACATGGTGGTCAACAGCAACACCGCCGGGAAGGTGGAGAACGCCAGCGGGGTGGGCAGGTACATGGCCATCATGATCAGCAGGGAGGAAATACTGATATTCATGGCGATCAGTACGTCGACCAGCTGGGTCGGCAAGGGCAGGATCATCATGAACACGATGGCCATCACCATGACCGCGCCGACCACCTCCGAACGCTTCATCGCGCTGATGGCGATGCGGTTCAGCCAGACGAACAGCAGGCTCATGCTTGCACCTTGGCGGCGGCCGCCGACTGGGCGCGTAAATGCCGTTCGATGTTGGCCTGCTCGTTCATCAGGGTGCGCATCAGGCCTAGCGCGCTCTGACGGGTTTTCGCGTCTTTCCAGAGTGGCATCGGCAGTTCCTGGACGACAGGGTGAAGGGCGTTGAGAAACGGCGCCTGACGCAACGGATCCTTGCCGACCACTTCATGGCTGAGGTTCTGGAAGTCGCGCATGAACACCCCGTTGGTACTCAAGCGCAGCAGGTTGCGCGTCAGTTGCACGGGGCTCAAACCGGGAGTGCTGGTGTCCGTAGTCATACGTTCGAGCACCTCACGGCTGCTCTGCAGGGTATGGCTGAGCTGACTGGAAGCATTCAGTTTGCCGAGCAGCCCACGCAGTGCGCTGGGCGTCAGCGAGGGCGCCAGCGCGCCTATATCGTCGGCCAAGGCGCGCTGCAACGAGCGCAGGCCGCGGCCGAAATCCTTTTCCTCGAAGCGCTCGAGCAGTGCGTCGAGAATGCCGCCCACCGATTGCTGATTGACCACCGCCTGGTAGTAAAGGTGACGCATGGACTGCTTCTGCTCAGGATCGGCGCTGAACTCGGCGATGGCGCTGGCGGTGTTCAAGCCGGCACGGATCTGCTCGCCATATTCCTCATGCAGGGTGCCGAGGTACTGCTCGGCGATCTGGCTGTCTTCCTGATTGCCATGGGCCTGGGCTTGGCGCTGCACCTGCTGGAGCACGATGCTGGCGCGGGTCGGATCCTTGTCGGTGAGCTCGAGCAAATCCTCCAGCGAGGGCTGCTGTTTCAGCAGCGATTGCATCTGCTGCGCCTGCTTGCCCAGGTTCAGCAGCGAGGATTGGTCCAGCAGCCGGTAGAGCTCGGCCAGCTTTTCCACCCGCTCGACGTGGCGGTGCTGTTTCTTGCCGGCGATCTCCCGTTGGTTCAGCGCCTTGCTGTTGCGCTCCACGCTGGCGCTGAACACCATCGCCACTTCTTCCATCGCGTTCGTCAGCGGCTGATTGGGCTGTACCAGCTTCGCGTTCTCGGCAGGTGCTTTGAACGTTTCCAAATGCGGCAGAAAAGCCCCGGCCTGAATGCCGCTATAAGAATTGATCGACATAACGCTGAGCTCACTTGGAAGGGTGTTTTCAGCTATGTGGAAAAACCCTGAAAAGAGTTCCCTGGCGAACGGTTGATACGAGTTTTATCGGCAGAATTTTATTTCCGGAATATGACATCTATATGAAGATTTTCTGTTGTGCAATTTGTTGCAATGGGTTTTTTGCGTTATGCAAAAGATTGCATTAGTTGGATGTTCAATTAAGTATAAATATATTATTTATCAATGACTTAATGTTGTTTGTTTGTGTGGCACAGCCTCTGCAATAGGTGTATCCGCCAAGTCCTGGCATTCCCTGT
>CAMPJN010000419.1 GCA_946886875.1 uncultured Pseudomonas sp. | reverse complement strand
ACCCAATTCATGCCCACCACCTATAACGAACACGCGGTGGATTTCGACGGCGACGGCAAGCGCGATCTGTGGAACTCTCCCGCCGACGCCCTCGCCTCCGCCGCGCACTACCTGCAAGCCTCAGGCTGGCAGAAAGGCCAACCCTGGGGCTTCGAGGTACAGCTGCCGCAGGGCTTCGATTACACCCTGGCAGATCCGGAAGTGCGCCGCAGCGTTACCGACTGGCTGGCGCTCGGACTCAAACCGCTCAATCTCGAAGTGCGCGAAGACGCCGACAACGACGCCCTCGCTACCCTGTCGCTGCCTGCTGGGCACCGCGGCCCGGCATTCCTGCTGCTGAACAACTTCCGCAGCATTCTCAAGTACAACAACTCGACCTCCTACGCCCTGGCCATCGGTTTACTCTCCGATGCCCTGCGCGGACGTGATGGCGTGCAAGCCTCCTGGCCGCGGGAAGATCGCCAGCTGAGCCGCAAGGAACGCATCGAACTGCAGGAACTGCTCGCACAGAACGGCCTGGAGCCCGGCCCGGCCGATGGCATTATCGGCGCCAATACGCGCAAGGCCGTACGTGCCTTTCAGCTGAAACAAGGCTGGCCGGCCGACGGCTACCCGCACTACCAGTTGCTTGAGCAGTTGCGGAAGAACTAGGCAAGCCGCATGAAGAAAAGGCGACTCAAGGGGTCGCCTTTTTTATGTCCGCATTTGCACCCGGCACTACCCTAGCGTCGGCCTCGACCACTGAGCGCGCGACGGACTGAGCGGTCAGCTTCTGTGATAAACTGCGCGGCGGCCACAAGCCGCCTCGTCCACGGAGCCTCTAGCGGAGCCCAGATTGCCGATGTCCGACACCACCCCACCCAAACCCGTTGCCAGCGGCGAAAAATTCCGCACTATTCAGGGCACCACCGCGATCAAGGACGGGCAGAAGCGCCGCGCCTCGAGCGAACCCCAGGTATTCGAGCCCAAGCCCAAGTGGCTGCGGGTCAAGGCACCCGGCGGCAGCCGCTTCGAAGCGGTCAAGCGCAATGTCGGCGAACACCGCCTGAGCACCGTATGCCAGGAATCCCACTGCCCGAACATGGGCGAATGCTGGTCCAACGGCACCGCCACCATCATGCTGATGGGCTCGGTGTGCACCCGCGCCTGTCGCTTCTGCGCGGTGGATACCGGCAACCCCAACGGCTGGCTGGACCTTGAAGAACCGCAGAACACCGCCAAATCGGTGGAGCTGATGGCGCTGCGCTATATAGTGCTGACCTCGGTGGACCGTGACGACCTGGACGACGGCGGTGCCGCGCACTACGCCGCCTGCGTACGGGCGATCAAGGAGCGCACCCCGCAGGTGGTGGTGGAGGCCCTGACCCCGGACTTCGACGGCGATCTGCAAGCCATCGAGCGCGTGGTGGACTCCGGCCTGGAGGTGTTCGCGCAGAACGTCGAGACGGTCAAGCGCCTGACCCACGAAGTGCGCGACCCCCGCGCCGGCTACGAAAAGACCCTGCGCGTACTGGAGCATGCCAAGCGCCATCGCCCGGCGATGCTGACCAAAACCAGCCTGATGCTGGGCCTGGGCGAGACCGACGAGGAAGTTCTGGAAACCATGGATGACCTGCGCGCCATTGGCGTGGACATCCTCACCCTCGGCCAATACCTGCAGCCGACCCGCAACCACCTGCCGGTCAAGCGCTGGGTCAGCCCGGAAGAGTTCAATCACTTCCGAGATCTCGGCCTGCAGAAGGGCTTTATGGAAGTGGCCGCCGGCCCGCTGGTACGCTCCAGCTATCGCGCCGACAAGGTGTTCGAGAAGAATAACCTGGGGCTGGCCGCCCCGGTTCCAGTGCCGGGCCAGCAGGTCGACAACAGCCTGATTCCGACGCTCAATCTGAGCTAAGCATTCCTGGGTTATGTCCTGGGTTACGCCTTCGGCTAACCCAGGCTACGATCCTGAACTGATCGGGCCGCAAAGCGCCTGGCTCTGGGTTTTGCTTGGAGCCAGGCGTTCGTTTATCTGCAATCAGGTATGTTCCCGTACGCATCGGCGCCCGGGTGTAGGGTGCGACTTAGCCGTCTATTACGCCCGTCAGGGTCTGCTGCTGTGCGTAGTCGAGGTGCTTGACCAGTTGCTCACGCAGGCGGGCACTGACCTCGGAAATGTCTATCGGCCCAGCCACCAGATCGGCCAATTGGGTCATCGCCATACCGGCGTAACCGCAAGGGTTGATGCGCTGGAACGGCTGTAAATCCATGTCCACGTTCAAGGCCAGGCCATGGAAACTGCGGCCATTGCGGATGCGCAGACCGAGGGAGGCGATTTTCGCGCCGTCCACATAGACCCCAGGGGCATCGGGCTTGGCATTGGCCGTCACACCGTAGCTGGCCAGGGTATCGATCAGGCTGCGCTCGATACGGCTGACCAACTCGCGCACGCCAATGCCGCTGCGGCGCACATCGAGCAATAGATAGGCAACCAACTGGCCGGGTCCGTGATAGGTCACCTGGCCGCCGCGGTCAACCTGCACCACCGGAATATCGCCAGGAAACAGCAGGTGCTCGGCCTTGCCGGCCTGCCCTTGGGTAAACACCGGCGGATGCTGGAGCAACCAGATTTCATCCGCCGTGCTGGCGTCGCGCTCGTTGGTGAAACGCTGCATGGCTTGCCAGGTCGGCTCATAAGAAACCTGGCCCAGCTCGCGAAAGCCGAGCGGCAAGCTCATCAGAGGACCATTTGCACGCGCCCGGTGGCACGCAGGTCGACATGAATGGCTTGCAGTTGCTCGACCCCGGTGGCGGTGATCAGCACCTGCACCGAGAGAAAACGGCCGTTGCGGCTATCGCGTACCACCAGGCTGCTGGCATCGAAATCCGGGGCGTGGCGTTGCATCACCTCGATAACCAGTTCGGTAAAGCCTTCGCCGGCCTCGCCGATCACCTTGATCGGGTAGCGTTCGCAAGGGAACTCGATTTTTGGGGCTTGAACATCGGTATCTTTCATGGCGTCAGCAGGCTTATGGCCTGTCCAAAACGGGGCGCCGGGGATAGCGGCGCCCGTGGGCAAAATCAGTTGAACAACCCGTAGAAGAACAGGCGAATGCTATCCCACACGCGGCGGAAGAAACTACCTTGTTCAACGGCTTCCAGAGCAATCAGGTCGGCGCTGTGCACCACCTCGTCACCCAGCTTCACTTCGACCTTGCCGACCACATCGCCCTGCGCGATAGGAGCGGCGAGCTGCGGTACGAAGGTCATACCGGCTTGCAGTTTTTCCAGCTGGCCCTTTGGCAGGGTCAGGGTCAGATCTGTCGCCAGGCCTGCTTTGACCTGAGCAACGGCCCCTTTCCACACCTGTGTCTGGGCCAATTCCTGGCCTTGCTTGTAGAAGGTGCGCGTTTCGAAGAAGCGGAAACCATAGGTCAGCAACTTCTGGGTTTCCGCAGCACGGGCCGACTCGCTGACGGTGCCGAATACCGAGGTGATCATCCGCGCGCCATCACGCATGGCCGAAGCCACCAGGCAGTAACCGGCTTCTTCGGTGTGACCGGTTTTCAGGCCATCAACAGTGCTGTCGCGCCACAACAGCAGGTTGCGGTTGCCCTGCTTGATGTTGTTCCAGAAGAACTCTTTCTGCGCATAGATAGCGTAGTGCTGCTGGTCTTGATTGATGATGGCGCGGGCCAGAATGGCCATATCGTGGGCACTGGAGTAGTGCTCCGGATGCGGCAGACCGGTGGCGTTCATAAAGTGGCTGTTGTTCATGCCCAGGCGCGCCGCGGTTTCATTCATCATGTCGGCGAAAGCGTCTTCGCTGCCGGCGATGTACTCGGCCAGGGCAATGCTGGCGTCGTTGCCGGA
>CAMPJN010000418.1 GCA_946886875.1 uncultured Pseudomonas sp. | reverse complement strand
CGGCTGGCGTTGCCGCTGCCAGCGACGCTGTAGTCGACCTGGTTGAGCGGGGTGCCGTCGGCGGCCTTCAGGGTCAGGGTGAAGTCGCCTGGCTCGCTGGTGTTCAGGCGCTGCTTGCTGCCTGCTGCGCTGACGTTCAGTGGCTGGCTTTCCAGGGTGATGTTCTTGACCCGCGATTCGTACTTGTAGGTGCCGTTGGACTGCTTGATCAGCACCGAGACGTAGCGGTGTTCGACCAGTTCGGTAGTCAAACCCTCGACCGCCAGCGGCTTGAGATCCGGGGCAACCGCCAGCCATTCGACTTCGCGCTTGGCGCCCTTGCTCACGTAGCTCAGCGAGTCGACGCTCTTGACCCCGACCAGCCAAGGCGCGGACGACACCATCAGGCTGCTCTGGGCGGCGACGTTGCGTCCGCCTTCGGCTTCGAACACCCGCGCCAGCAGATTGAGGCTATAGGTGCTGGCGGCGAAACGTTGCAGGCGCAGGTCGAGGATGGCTTCGCCGTTGTCGTCTGTGCTGCTCTCGGTCAGTTCCTCGGTGCTGCTGTCGTTCAACGAGTTGTTCAGGCGGAAGCGATAGTCCTCGTAGCCGGCGAACGCGGCATAGGCCGGTGCCAGGATCATCTCGGCGGTGACGCGCCTACCGGACGCCGGAGCGCCAAACAGGTGCAGGGCCTTGACCTTGGCTTCGACCTCGGAGGGGGCGATCCAGCCCTTGATCGGGGTCTTCGCCAGCGTGGTGCTGACCTTCATGCGGTCTGGTTCGAAGTCGCGCACCTTGAACTCGCTGCTGCCCAGCTCGCTGCGGCGACCCTCATCGTCGAGCAGGCTGAGGCTGGCGGTGTAGGTGCCAGCCGGTGCGGCCTCGCTGCTGTGAAAATCCAGGGTTTCGAAGCCGCTGCTGGAAAGCTTCAGTTGCTGGCGCAGCACACTCTGCCCGCGCGGGTCGCGCACATCCAGCTCAACCGGCAAGCCGCTGAGCTGTCCGGCCCAGTTGGCGGCGCGGACGATCATGCCCAGGTGCGCGGTTTCCCCTGGCCGATACAGACCGCGATCGCTGAACAGATAGGCGCTGAGGCGATCCGGCACGCCGCCTTCGTATTGGCCGCCGATATCGAAGCGCGACAGATCGAGGCGGTGCTGGTTACGCGCCACCGGCAGGAAGGATTGATCCTTGCCCAGGCTGACCACATACATCAGCGGAGTCTTTTCCCGGCGCAGTTCGTCGAGCTTGGCGAAGTGCGCCTGGCCATTGGCATCGGTGTAACCACTGGCGACCGGCAGGCCGTTGCGGCCAATGATCTGCACCTCGGCGCCGGCTACCGCGCCGCCCTCGGACAACGACTGGACGAACAGGTCGTGGCTGCCGTCGCTGCTGCGCTTGGCGATGATTCCGAGATCGGTGACCACGATAAAGCGCAGATCACTGGGCGAGTTGTCGCTGGAGTAGTAGCCGAAAGTATCGTCGTTGCGCGCCTCGGGTGTGCTCAGCTTGACCACGAAAATGCCGCGACGGCCGCCCTCGGCGTTCAGATAGGGGGCCAGGTCGACATGGTCGTAGTGGGTCTTCGACGGGTCCGTGGCCTCGATCGGCAGCTCGATGCTCATACGCTCGACCAGGCGGTCGAAATAGCCATTGGAAAACTCAGGGCGGGCAAAGCTGCCGTAGTTCTGGTCGACCAGATGATGCAGTTGATTGGGCAGCAGGCGGGCGATTTCCACATGAGCGCCGTCCACGCCACGGGCGAGCAGGCCGAGTTGCTGCTCGCCGTTGAGGCTGAGCAGGGCGCCGTCGGAAAGGAAGCTGAGGGCGCGCGGGTATTGCGGCATCTGCAGCACGCTGCGGGTCGGGTCTTTCGCCAGATAGCCGCCTACCGCCTCGACCTGCGCCGCGACGCGCACATAGATGTAACGCTTGGGCTGCGCCTTGAACTTGAAGGCATGCAGGCTGTTGAGCGGGGCGACGCTGGGGATATGGCTCAGCGGCAAGCGCTCGGCGCTGGCCAGCAGCTGTTCATCGACCGACTCCTCGCTCCAGTATTCGCCGCCACTAGCGTTGTGTTGCGGTAGCAGCCAAGCCTGCACCTTGTCTTTGATGGCGTCATCGTCGACCGCGCTGGAACTGTTGAACATCAGCACCGGCTCGGGCTCGCCGCGGTCGTTGTCGACGAACTGGATGGCGCTGCCGCTGAACGTCAGGCGATACCGCCCCGGTACCGTGGCCGAGGTGTGCAGCTGTTGGAGCGTGGCGTTACCGCCGTTACGCGCCTTGACGCCTTTATCCACGGCCAGGCTGACGGTGCTGCTTTCCAGCGGCGTGGCCAGGGGCGCGGAATGCACGTGGGCCGCCAGCTTGTCCTTGCTGAAGCTGATTTCCGCAGCGGTGGAGCTGTCCTTGTCGCGGTATTCCAGGCCGGAATCCAGGCTTACGCTTACGCGTTGACGGAAGCTGTCCTCATCGACCGGGTGGGAGAAGGTGAAGGTCGCGACCAGTTTTTTCAGGCTCGGGACCACCGGGTCCTGATACAGCTCGCGCTTGGCCAGATCGGCGCTGAAGGCTTTGCTGCGGAATTCGAAGTCGTATTGCTTGAGCAGCACGCCATCGGCGAGCAACTGCTGCTGATCCATGGTCACGCGGTAGGCCTGGTCGATCGGCCAATCGTTGGCCGGGGTGAATACCAGGCGGCGATCACTGGCCCAGTGCCAACTGCCCTGAAGTTCGGGCTCAAGACTGATGCCGCGTTCGACCTTCTGTTCAATAGCGTCCAGCGGCGCGGCGGATTCGGAGAAGTTGATACGCAGCGTATCGACGCTGATCGGCGAGTTTTTATAGCCGGTCAGATCCGGCGCATGCACCGAGTAGACCACCATATGCGGCACCGGCAGGTTCTTGTACCAATGCCAGGCATAGGCACCTATGGCACCGAGCAGTGCCAGGCCGGCCAGGGTCGCGGCGGTCTGCTTGGGTCGTGCGCGCAGCCAGCGGCCGCCGGCACCCAGGCCTTGCCAGAGTTTGCGTAACCAGAACGGCGGTTGCCACTGGCCGAAGAGGGCGGTCAGCAACCAGCGAGCCAGGCCGTAAAGGGCCAGAAACACGAAGCTGCAGACAGCAATAACGCGGCGGCTGAACGCCTGGAGCGAAGCGAGCATAAGCATCCCTGCAAAAAAATGCCGACAGACGGCGAATAAGGCTGCGCGATTATGCCCAACCGGCTTCCCGCCGGCTGGGTTTTTTGCGTATTTAGATCGTGTTGAGCGTTAGTTCACGTACTGCGCGCAAGGCGTAGCCTGTTAGTCGCGCTGTTTGTGCCAGGCCCGGCCGGCGATTATTACCAGGGTCACCGCGGTCAGCGGTAGTGCGTAGCCGAGCATGGCGTCGCCAAATACTTCGGCGAACGGCCGGCCGGTCGAGGACAACACCAGATAAAGGGTGTAGGCCGCGTAATACACGACGAACAGCAGGCCCTCCCAACGGTTGATGCGGTAACCGGCGAAGAAAATTGGCAGACAGGCCACGGCAACCGCGATCATCACCGGGAAGTCGAACGCCAGGGCATTTGCCGCCACCGGGATGGCGCTCGGCGATACCAGCGAGGCCAGGCCCAGCACGCAGAGCAGGTTGAAGATATTGCTGCCGACGATATTGCCCACGGCGATATCGCGCTCGCCCTTGATCGCCGCCATGATCGAGGTGGCCAGCTCCGGCAGCGAGGTGCCGATGGCGACCACGGTCAGGCCGATCACCAGCTCCGACAGGCCGAGGGCGCGAGCCAAGCCCACCGCACCTTCGACGAGGAAATTGGAACCCGTTACCAGCAGCACCAAGCCTGCGACAATCAAGCCCAGGTTGATGAGCGAGG
>CAMPJN010000417.1 GCA_946886875.1 uncultured Pseudomonas sp. | reverse complement strand
CTGCTGGCCCTGCACGGCAGCGAAACCCGCGAAGTCTGCGCGCGTACCGATTGCGACACCTGCGAACGCAAGAACAACCCCAGCCAGGCCACCTTCAGCATCAGCAACCAGGGCAATGACCTGGGCGAACTGAAAGCCTACTTCCGCGACGGTCACAAGCCGGAGTCCTGGGAAACCGCGCTGATCCAGGCCCTGGCCAACCTGATCGGCACCGCGCTGTCGCTCAAACGCCAGCGCGAACAGGAACACCGCCTGCTGCTGCTCGACGAACGCACCATCATCGCCCGCGAACTGCACGACTCCCTGGCCCAAGCGCTGTCCTACATGAAGCTGCAAGTCAGCCGCCTGCAAACCCTGATCCGCCGGGGCGAAAACCCGGAAACCCTGGGCGGCGTCAGCGACGAACTGCGCGACGGCTTGAACAACGCCTATCGGCAACTGCGCGAACTACTGACCACCTTCCGCCTGCAAATCCAGGACGGCGGCCTCGACCAAGAACTCAAGGACACAGTGGAAGAGTTCTCCCAGCGCGGCGACTTCGCCTGCGAACTGCACATAGACCGCCTGGCCTTCCAACTCTCGGCCAGCGAACAGATCCACCTGTTGCAGATCACCCGCGAAGCGCTGTCCAATTGCGCCCGCCATGCCCAGGCCAAACACGCCTGGCTGCGCTTGCAGCAAATCGGCGAACAGGTCGAACTGACCATTGAAGACGATGGCTGCGGCTTCAAGCCAGGTTTCGACCCACGCCAGCACCACGGCCTGACTATCATGCAAGAGCGAGCGCGCAGCCTGCGTGGCCAACTCAACATCGAGCCCCGCGAGCCCTCGGGCACCCGCATTCATTTGCAATTCCGCCCGGAATTTCTCGGGCATCATCAGGAAGAAGGTAACGCCGCATGAACGCCCCAACCCGCCATAGCATCCTGCTCGTCGACGACCACCCGATGATGCGCCGTGGCATGCGCCAACTGCTCGAACTGGAGGACGACTTCGAAATCGTCGGCGAGGCCGGGCATGGCGAAGAAGCCCTGGAACTGGTCGGCCGCCTGCAGCCCGAACTGATCCTGCTGGACAACAACATGCCGCAGATGAACGGCCTGCAAACCCTGCGCCGCCTGAGAGAACTGCACTACGCCGGCAAAATCCTGATCTTCACCGTCTCCGACTCAGAAGACGACATCCGCGACGCCCTGCGCCTGGACGCCGACGGCTACCTGCTCAAGGACATGGAGCCCGAACTGCTGATCCAATCGATCCGCGACGCCCTGCAAGGCAGCCTGGTCGTCAGCCCTACCCTCACCCGAGTCCTCGCCCAAGCCCTGCGCTCCCCCCACACCAGCTCCCAAGTCGACCTCACCGACCGCGAACGCCAAGTCCTGAAAACCATTGCCGCCGGCCACAGCAACAAAGTCATCGGCCACAAACTCGGCATCACCGAGGGTACGGTCAAAGTTCATGTGAAGAATTTGCTGCATAAGCTTGGGCTGCGCTCGCGGGTTGAGGCGGCGGTTTGGGCTATGGAGCATTTGCGGTAGGGGGCTGATTAGGTGGTTTGCGGCTCATTGCGACCTCAATCTCCTTGCAGCGTGGACTCCTGCCCAACCCTCTGCTAGCGTCATGCCATCACGCACTGACAGAGATGTACCGCCAATGTCGTGTTTGCCTTTCTCTTCTGCTGCGCTTTCTGCGGTGGCTTTCTTGAAATTTAATAACTTGGCTGTGGCTCTGGTTTGTTGTGCGGCATATACAAATTCTTATGCGTTAACAATGACATTATAATTAATGGCTAGACCGAGCCTTATATTAAAAAGGGACACCATGAATAAGCTTCTGTTTATTTCACTCACTATCATTACGGCAAGTGGATGCACGTCAATTAATGTTAAATCACTAGACCCATCTTTAAAAATCAGCCATGTCTGCATTCAAGAAAATCCCAAAGTCCTAGTCACTGACTTTGTTCAGGTTGTTGCGGACGGTTTCGAACGAAATGGAATTTCAACAGAAATTATTACGAATAACACCCCTGGCGAATGCGAATACACTTTAACCTATACAGCCTTGCGCTCTTGGGATTTCACACCCTAGCTTTCTCACGCTGAAATAAGAATTTTAACCGCTGGCCAACAAATCGCTTATGGCGAATATCATCTGAATGGCAAAGGCGGTTTTGACATGACTAAATGGAAAAGCACAAAAGCCAAAATTGACCCAGTAATAGATAAAATGCTGCAGTCACAATAACTCTATAGATTGGATTTATAGTGCTGGCGTGGGAACGCCTCTTGTGACGCTCTGCGTCACGCGGCGCACATCTATGTATGTGCAGTGCGCCAGTTCTGGTAGCCCGGATGCAATCCGGGGATGATCGCGCCCGCGCTCCAGCATGGGGCTATAGCAATGGAGACTCGGCGTCACAGCTGACGAGGCATGGACGCAGAGCGTCCAGAGCGGCATTCCTACGCGGAGCGTGGGAACGATCAATCACCTCCACATTAGATCAATAGGAATAATCATGAAATCAGCTGCATTCTTTCTCGCACTCCTTTTATCCGGGTGTGCGACTTACCAATACCAGCCAAAAGAATATGAAATCAAAAGCGGCAGAATCAACGAATTTCCCGTTTCCGGTCAAACAATCATAAGTAACGTCGACAACAACGACAAAACAGAAGTCATCTATGATGACATCATGAAATGGCAAGCATCCCACAAAGAAATATCCCGTGCGCTAGCAGAGCAACTGGAAAAAGAAATCACAAAAAATGGAAAAACAACTAACAGTAAAGACAAGAAATTAAACATAAAAATCTCCAGGTTCTATGTCGAACACCAAACCTTTGTGTTCAAGGCATACAGCGACTTCACAATAAGCGGGGACAATGGCTTCGAGAAGACGTTTCAAGTGGTTGACATAACCAACTCAAGTGTCGGCGGAAACATCGAAAGAACTTTCAACAGTGCAATTGCTGTTTCTGTCCTTCACATTCTGAGCGATAAAAACATCTTGGAGTATCTTGCTAATTAGTCCTAACAGACCCGTAGGAAGGGTCGGGGCGCGTAGGCTGAGCGTAGCGATACCCATGCTGTCGAGCGGCATACCCGATCACCAGTAACACCGCGTCGAATCATTATTGGGTTACGCGGCGGCAGTTGGCGATGGCATTGCTTAAACCGTGACAATCGCCGCTAACCCAACCTACAAATGATCGCCCCCCTTCTGCACTTATTGATCGTAAAGAAAGGTGTCATCCAACTGTTCGGCGGTGTTGACGGTGACGCCCAGGTCGTTGACCAGGCCATCGGTCAGGCCATAGATCCAGCCATGTACGGCCAGCGGTTGGCCGCGGCGCCAGGCGCTTTGCACGATGGTGGTGTGGCAGACGTTGCGCACCTGGCGCTGTACGTTTAGCTCGCACAGCAGGTTGACCTGAGCTTCCTGCTCCAGCCCTTTGAAGCGTTCCAGATTCTGGTGGTAGAGCGCCTTGAGCGCGCGCAGCCAGTTGTCGATCAGCCCCAGCGCTTCATGGCCCAGCGCCGCGCGCACGCCGCCGCAGCCGTAGTGGCCGCAGACGATCACCTGTTTGACCTGCAGCACGTCGACCGCGTACTGCAGCACCGAGAGGAAATTCATATCGGTGGCCACCACCATATTGGCCACGTTGCGGTGTACGAAGAGTTCGCCGGGCATCAGGCCGACCACTTCGTTGGCCGGCACGCGGCTGTCGGAACAGCCGATCCAGAGGAATTCTGGGCGCTGTTGCCGGGCCAGGCGGGCAAAGAATTCCGGGTCTCGGGCGGTCAGCGATTCGGACCAGAAGCGGTTGTTGGCCAGTAGTTGTTCGACGTCCATCGG
>CAMPJN010000416.1 GCA_946886875.1 uncultured Pseudomonas sp. | reverse complement strand
GAAAGTTTATTCCGCCTTCAGCGTGATACGCGCAAAAGCCTTCTTGCCGGCTTGGCAAACATGGGTAGCCCCAAGCCTGCATATAAAGGAACGATCGACCATCTCGCCATCTATATGCACCAAAGGAGCCTGCAGAGGCGGACCGCGAAAAACATCGACCCCAAAAACAACAAAGCCCGACTCATTGCTGAATCAGGCTTTGTAATCTAAAAATGGTCGGGACGGAGTGATTCGAACACTCGACCCCTAGCACCCCATGCTAGTGCGCTACCGGACTGCGCTACGCCCCGACTAGGCGTTACATTTGTTTCCGTACATCCGAAAACGTCGCGAACTATACCTTAAGCTTCTGAAATATGGAAACTTTTTGATTAGTCGCGTTATTTACGTAACACCAGCAGCACATCCTCCAGCTCAGCGATCATTTGCCTGATGAGCTGCTTGTACTGGGTGGTGTCATCTCGAGCCTCATCGCCTGACAGACGCTGTCTCGCGCCGCCAATCGTAAAGCCCTGATCGTAAAGCAATGCGCGTATCTGACGAATCATCAGCACATCCTGGCGTTGATAATACCGTCTGTTACCTCGACGCTTAACCGGGTTGAGCTGAGGAAACTCCTGCTCCCAATACCGCAAAACATGCGGCTTGACCGCACAGAGCTCACTCACCTCACCAATGGTGAAGTAGCGTTTTCCAGGAATTGCGGGCAATTCGTCGTTATGACTTGGTTCCAGCATATGCCTCAACCCTGGCTTTAAGTTTCTGCCCTGGACGGAAAGTCACCACACGGCGTGCCGTGATTGGAATTTCCTCTCCCGTTTTTGGATTACGACCGGGGCGCTGACGCTTGTCGCGCAGATCAAAGTTGCCGAACCCCGAGAGTTTGACCTGTTCGTTGAGCTCCAGCGCTTGGCGGATCTCTTCGAAGAACAGTTCCACCAACTCCTTGGCTTCCCGTTTATTCAGGCCCAGCTCTTCATACAGACGTTCCGCCATTTCAGCTTTCGTCAGAGCCCCCATACGCTACTTCCTTAACGTGGCGTTGAACCTTTGTTCCAGGGAGGTGAGAATATTTTGCGTTGTGGTACTCACCTCGTCGTCATTAAGAGTGCGTGATGGATGCTGCCAGGTCAAGCCGACGGCAAGGCTTTTTCTATGCGGATCAATACCTTTACCGTGATAGACGTCAAATAGCTTGAGGTCGGTGAGCCACTCCCCCGCCACTTCGCGGATATCGGCGAGCAAAGCTTCTGCCGGAATCTCCCGATCCACCAACAGCGCCAAGTCGCGACGCACCTCGGGGAACCGCGACAGCTCCTGGAACTGCGGCATCTTCCCCTGAGCAATTTCACTCAGCAGCAGTTCGAACATGAATACCGGCTGGTCCAAACCCAAGGTCTTGGCCAGTTCTGGATGAATGGCGCCAAGATAGCCAACCAAACGACCTTCACGCTCGATACGCGCAGTCTGACCTGGGTGCAACGCTGCATGCTCGCCCGGCACAAAGCTGAAGCTGCTCGACGCACCTGCACTGGCCAGCAAAGCTTCGACGTCGGCTTTGACATCGTAGAAATCGACGCCATCGCGAGCATGGGCCCAGCTCTCCGGCAAGCGGCTACCACAGATAACCCCTGCCAGCATCGGCTCCTGCTTCAATCCTTCCAACTGACCTACGAAGCGCAAACCGCTTTCAAACAGCCGAACGCGCGACTGCTGACGATTGAGGTTGTGCTCCAGCGCCTTTATCAGCCCCGGCCACAACGACGAACGCATCGCCGCCATATCCGCGGAGATCGGGTTGGCCAGCAGCAACGGCTTGACGCCCGGGCTGAACAGTTCGAACAACTTAGGATCGATAAAGCTGTAAGTGATCGCTTCCTGATAGCCACGCGCCACCAGCAAACGGCGCAAGGTCGGCAACTCGACAGCGGCCTCGGCCTTGGCCTGCGGCGCCAGGCGCGCTTGCGGATAACGCACAGGCAAGCGGTTATAGCCATACAAGCGCGCCAGCTCTTCGATCAGATCGACTTCCAGGCTGATATCGAAGCGATGGCTCGGCACTTCGACCTGCCATTGCCCGGAATCAATAGTACTAACGCCCAAACCCAGCGCGGTCAGCAAACGGACGACTTCCGCATCATCCATCCGCAAACCGAGCATCTGTTCTATGCGCTCAGCACGCAAGGTGACTGGCGCAACGGAGGGCAACTGCTCTTGGCTGACCACCTCGATGATCGGCCCCGCTTCGCCGCCGACGATTTCCAGCAGCAGCGTGGTTGCGCGCTCCATTGCCTCACGCGCCAATTGCCAATCCACACCACGCTCGAAGCGGTGGGAGGAATCGGTATGCAGACCATAGGAGCGGGCCTTGCCGGCAATGGCGATGGTGTCGAAGAAGGCACTCTCAAGGAACAGGTCACGGGTCCTATCGCTCACACCGCTATGCTCACCACCCATCACGCCGGCAATCGCCAGTGCACGTTGATGGTCGGCGATAACCAGGGTGTCGGGACGCAGGCTGACTTCCTGGCCGTCGAGCAACACAAGCTTTTCGCCCTCCTCGGCCATACGCACATGAATTCCGCCGTTGATCTCGGCAAGGTCGAAGGCGTGCATCGGCTGACCTAGCTCAAGCATCACATAATTGGTGATATCCACCGCGGCATCGATACTACGCACGCCTGCACGGCGCAGCCGCTCGACCATCCACAGCGGCGTCGGCTTGGATAAATCGACATTACGCACCACCCGACCGAGATAGCGCGGACAGGCTTGTACAGCCAGCACCTCAACCGGACGCACTTCGTCATGACCAGCAGCGACCGCGACGATCTCAGGGCGAGTTACCGGCGCGTCGTACAGGGCGCCGACTTCACGAGCCAGGCCTGCCAGGGATAGACAATCGCCACGGTTCGGCGTTAAGTCGACTTCGATGCTGGCGTCGTCCAGATCCAGATAAACGCGAATATCCTGACCAACTGGCGCATCGCCAGGCAGCTCCATCAAGCCATCGTTTTCTTCGCTGATCTGCAGTTCGGAAGCCGAGCAGAGCATGCCGTTGGACTCGACGCCGCGCAGCTTGGCTTTCTTGATTTTGAAATCGCCCGACAGCTCGGCGCCGATCATGGCAAACGGAACTTTCAGACCGGGGCGCACGTTCGGCGCGCCGCACACTACCTGAAAAGTCTCAACGCCATTGCTGACCTGGCACACACGCAACTTGTCGGCATCAGGGTGCTGCTCGGTGCTCAGCACCTCCCCGACTACAACCCCACTGAAAATCCCGGCGGCCGGGGTGACGCTGTCGACCTCAAGGCCTGCCATCGAAAGGCGCGCGACCAATTCGTCACGAGATACCGCCGGGTTTACCCAGCCACGCAGCCACTTTTCACTGAATTTCATTCCTGCTCTCCTAAAACTGATCGGTTACGGTCGTGCGGCTCTAGCGAAATTGCGCCAGGAATCGCAGGTCGTTATCGAAGAACAGACGTAAGTCGTTGACGCCATAACGCAGCATCGCCAGGCGCTCGACGCCCATACCGAAGGCAAAGCCGGAATACTTCTCGGAGTCGATACCGGACATGCGCAGCACGTTCGGATGGACCATGCCGCAGCCCATGACTTCCAGCCAGCCAGTCTGCTTACACACACGGCAACCTTTGCCGCTGCACATCACGCACTGCATATCGACTTCGGCCGAAGGCTCGGTGAAGGGGAAGAAGGACGGACGGAAACGCACGCCCAAAGGTTTCTCGAAGAACACCCGGAGAAACTCCTCGATGGTGCCCTTTAGGTCGGCAAAGCTCACATTCTCGTCGACCAGCAGGCCTTCGACCTGGTGGAACATCGGCGAGTGGGTGATAT
>CAMPJN010000415.1 GCA_946886875.1 uncultured Pseudomonas sp. | reverse complement strand
TCGCCGACCACCTTGCGGCCGAACTCGGTGACATCGCCGGTCACCACGAAGTCGGCGCCGCGCAATTGCTGGGCCTTCTGCGCGATCTGACTTTCCTGCTGGATCTCCGCCATGTTGTCGCGATCCAGCACGCTGAAGCGGTTGGATTGCTGCAGGTGGGTGATCAGGATGGTCTTGGCCTGACCGCCTAAGCGATCGACGCCATCGGAAAACAGCCCGCGCATATAGCTGGAGCGGTTATCGAACTTGCCCACCGCGATCGGGTTGCGTGGCCCGGCATAAGTGCTGTTGGCCGAGCTTACCTTGGCCACTTCGAGGGTGCGCGACTGTTCGGTGGCGCAGCCGCTTAACAGGCCCAATAGGCCGAGCAGGCTGAGGGCACGGATTGCTGTTCTCATGGTGTTTTCTCGTTGGCTGAGGGCGGGGCCGGCGCTGGGATATTGCGCAGCCGCCGGCAAGGGCGTGGCGTCGAGCGCCGACGCGAAGTGGTGTGGTGCATCCATGACCAGGCAAATCCTTGATGTTTGCGGAGTTGCCAGAATGGCAGGCGTGGCATTTCGCCAGCGTCGGGACGCAGTCTAATCCAAGCCGCCGGCCAGGGCTATGCGCAACCCCAGCGGCCTGAGCCTGCGTCGGGCTCCGCCGGTCGCGTCGATTCACATAGGCCGACCAACGGCTATGCTTTGTCTCAACATCGGCAACCCGCGGCCGATAATTCTGAAAGCAATGAGTCTTGCATTTTGTATACGCTGATGTATCCAATGTATTGCCCGACTATCCTGCAAAGGTGAACCCATGCGCTTGTGGAAACGTAGCATTCAGTGGCAACTGATACTCAGCATGGGGGCGGCATTGCTTGCCAGCATCCTGATCGTGGTGGCGATCTATTCGGCGGTGGTCAATCGCCTGACCGATCGCTACCTGCTGCAGGAGGCGTTGCCGGCCAGCATCCTGGCGATTCGTAACGACCTCGAACGGGTGCTGGCCGAACCGCTGACCGCGGCACGCGGCATTGCCGAAAACACCCTGGTGCTCGACTGGCTGGCGCAAGGCGAAGACGCCGCCCAGCAGCCAGCGTTTATCCGCTACCTGGCTGGCGTGCAGAGCCAGCAGAAGGCGTTGACCACCTTTATCGTGGTGGCCGAAAGCGGCAACTACTTCACCGGCAAGGGCCTGGATCGCACTCTGACCCGCGGCCCGGCAGACAATGCCTGGTTCTATGGTTTCCTCGACAGCGGCAAGCAGCGCTCATTGGATATCGATATCGATGCCACCACGCGCACGCCGACGCTGTTTATCAATCAGCAGCTGTCCGCCGGCGGCAAGGTGCTCGGCGTCGCGGGCTTGGGTTTCAGCCTGAGCGGCATGTCCGAGCTGGTCAGTAATTTCCGTTTCGGCGAGCAGGGGCGGATTTATCTGGTCAGCGCCGATGGCCGGGTCAAGGTTCACCCGCAGTCATCGTTCAACGATCAGCGGGAGCTGCGTGAATTGGTCGGCGATCAGGCGGCCAAGGACCTGTTGCAAGACGGCGCCAAGGTGCAGCGTTTCAGTCGCGATGGGGAGGAATTCCTGGCCTTGTCGCAGCCGCTGCAAGCGCTGGATTGGCGCCTGGTCAGCGAGGTGCCGGCGGCGGAAATCTATGGCGAGGCGCGTCAGGCTTTGTGGATGACCAGTTTGATCGGCGTCGGTGTGGCCTTGCTGTTTCTTGGCCTGGTGGTGCTGTTGGCACGCGGCCTGGTGCGGCCGATCCGTCAGGTGACTAAGGCCCTGGTGGAAATCGGTGGCGGTGGCGGCGACCTGACCCGCCGTCTGGACGAATCCCGGGCCGATGAGCTGGGCGATCTGGCGCGCGGCTTCAACGCCTTTATCGGCGGCCAGCGCAGCTTGATCAGCGATGTATTGGCGACCAGCGAGCGCTTGCGCAATGCGGTCAAACAGGTCGGCCAGGTGGTGGAGAACACTGCGGGGCGCTCGGGCCAGCAACAGGAAATGACCGATATGGTGGCCACCGCGGTGCACGAAATGGGCCTGACCGTGCAGGAGATCGCGCGTAACGCCAACAGCGCCGCGCAGGCCTCGCGCAGCGCCCGAGACGAAGCCCAGCAGGCGCGTCAGGTGGTCGGCCAATCGATCACCCATATCGAGAAGATGTCCACCGACATTGGCGGTGCGGCAGCGGCGGTCAGTCAGCTTGCGCATCAGGTGGGTTCCATCGATCAGGTGCTGGCGGTGATTCGCGGCATCTCCGAACAGACCAATCTGCTGGCGCTCAACGCCGCCATCGAAGCGGCGCGGGCCGGGGAAATGGGCCGTGGTTTTGCCGTGGTCGCCGACGAGGTGCGCACCCTGGCCAGCCGTACCCAGGCCTCCACCGATGAAATCCAGCAGATGATCGCCGGCTTGAAGCAGGGCGCGGAAACCGCGGTCAGTTCCATGCACGCCGGCCAGGCGGCGACCGGCACCGGCGTCGAGGCCAGCCAGCGTACCGGGCAGTCGTTGAGTGCAATCACCGAGCAGGTCGAGCGGATCAGCGACATGAACACCCAGGTGGCGGCCGCGACCGAGGAGCAAAGCTCGGTAACCGAGGAGATCAACCGTAACGTCCAGGGTATCGCCGACCTGGCCCACGCCACCGCCGACGAAGCACGCAGCTGCCGCGAAGACTGCCAGACCCTGCGTGGCCTGGCCGACGACCTGGCCAAGCAGATGGGCAACTTCCGTCTTTGACCGATAGCGCCGCCCATTTCGTAGGGTGGACATCGCGAAGCGTTGTCCACCGCCATCTACTCAATGGCGGACAAGCCTGCGGCTTGGTGATCGTTCCCACGCTCCTGCGTGGTAACGCTGCCCGTAACGCTCCGCGTCGCCAGCCTGCAATGGTTGGGTGCGGTCGGTTCGACGTGAGCTCGGCAGATAGCCATCCGCTGCTTGGTTGGGCTTCGCTACGCTCAGCGCCAACCTGCGGATCAGCGCTGTTACCCTGCTTAATCGTTCGCCAGCACCAGGCGATTGCGCCCGGTTTTCTTGGCCTGGTAGAGGGCATCGTCGACGCGCTTGAACAGGGCTTCCGGGCTGGCGTCACGCTGCGGGTCGAAGCAGCCGACGCCGAGGCTGGCACTGACCGACAGGGCAGTGCCCTGAGCCTTTAGCGGGTGCGCGGCGAGGTCGTCGATAAAGCTCTCAGCCAGCCGGCGCGCTTGCTCCAGTGAGGTATGGGGCATCAATACACCGAACTCCTCGCCACCCAGGCGTAGCAGGGTGTCGCTATCGCGACGGAACACCTTGCGCATACGCTCGGCGAAAGCGCTGAGGTAGGCATCCCCGCAGGTATGGCCGTATTCGTCGTTGATGCGTTTGAAAAAATCGATGTCCAGCAACACCAGCGACAGCGGATCGGCGCGTTGTTGGGCGCTGTCGACCAGCGCTGGGAACAGCGTATTGAACTGATAGCGGTTGCCCAGTTGGGTCAGGCTGTCGGTACGGCTGAGGTGTTCCAGGCTGGCTTGCTGCTCGAGCAGTTTCAGCTCCAGCGCCAGGGTGTTGCGGTATTCGCGGTGGCTGCGATTGATCACCAGCAGCAGATAGCTGAGGTAGAAGCCGAGGGTGGTCAACGGCCCGAGTCGTTCGCTCCAATCCAGGCCCATGGCGAATAGCCCGGGCAGATACAGCAGGGCCACGGTCAGCATGGCGCGCGCTTTGTCCATGCTGAAGTTGTAGGCCATCGCCGTGCTGAAGGCGATGGTGCTCAAGGTGGCAACCAGCCAGGAATCGGCAAAGGCCGGATTGCTCAGTGCCCAGGCATGCAGCATGCCCCAGCACAGACCGGTCAGCGCGATCAGGCACCAGTGGTGGTTCAGCCACCTGCGCAA
>CAMPJN010000414.1 GCA_946886875.1 uncultured Pseudomonas sp. | reverse complement strand
GCTGCGCCAGGCGCTGGAGCGGTGTTGCGCGCCGAACAGTACGAAGTCCTCGCCGCTGCCGCGGAATTTCACTTCGTCGAGCGCCAGGTCGACGCTGGCGTTGGGGCCGAAGAACAGGCGCAACGAGAGGAAGTGCTGCAGGTCCACGCCGCGGTTGGCAAATTCGCTCAGGGGAATTTCCACCCGGGTCCATTCGCTGCCGAGCGTGGCGAAATTCGCGACATCGACCCCGTAGTCCTTGTTGTTGACGCTGTCGTTGAGCTGAATATGCAGCTTGTCGAGTGGCAGCTGACTGAGGTTTTTCAGCTGTAGCACCAAGGTTTGCTGGCCCATGGCGAGCAGGTCGAAATCACCGCTCCAGAGGCTGTCCTTGAACAGGCGGAACTGGTTCCAGCTGATCTCCTCGCCGAACAGGCGCAGATACTTGCCGTCACCGCTGCCGCTGCTCTGCTCGACCTGCACCGAGATATCGAGATCGCCCGAGGCGCCGCCCGGATCGGTGGCGCGCAGGCGCAGGACATAAACCCCTTGGCTGCCGGTGCCGGGGCTTAAGGTCAGGCTGCCGGTGTTGTTGCCGTTATCGATGAATGTGGCAAAGCCGCTGGTGTCCTGGATCAATTCCAGCGTCAGCGCCTGACCTTCGGGATCGACGGCCGATACGTCGAGGCTGATGGTTGCGCCTTCTGCAAGCGTAACCGGGCCCGGATCGTTAACCGATGGTGGATGGTTCGGGCCGTCGAGCGTCGGCTTGGTGAAACTGAGCAACCAGCGATACAGCAGATGCCGGCCGAATTCGTTGTAGTGGTAGTAGTAACCGTCGCCGCCGAAGTTGCCGGCGGCATCGATGTTGGGGTCGTTATGGTCGTAGGCCAGTTCGAGGTAGTAGTGCCTCTTGCTGCCGTCGGCGAAGGTATGCATCGGCTTTACGCCGTAGGCACCATCCCAGGAGTCATGGGCGACCCCGGCAAAGCTGGTGAGCTTGGTCGGATAGCTCAGCGGCGTTCCAGCGGCGGCGCAGCCGTTGAGTTTGACATCGACCACGTGCTGCCCGGATTTGTAGCCGACCTTCTTGTCCAGGTCGCCATGAAAAGCCCACACGCCGATATGCTTGATCGCTTCGCAGTTGAACGTAAGGGGGAACCAGGCGGCGACGGGCACGGCGGCGGCGACGGTGTCCGGGCGGTCGTTGATGATGTTGTAGGTGCCGTTGCCGCCCTGGCTCAGGCCGGTGATATAGACCTTGTTGAGGTTGATGTTGTAGTTCTCGATGGCGTGCTGGTAGATCATCTCGTAGCGGCTTTTATGCATGCCGCAGGTATTCGAGGCATTGGGCGGCAACTGCGGCGCCAGCACGATCAAGGGCAGGGTGGTGTCCCACAGGCCATCGCGGATCATCTTCGGCGCGCCTTCGGAGATCGCCTTGTTGAGGATGTTCATATCCAGCGAATAAGTGCCGTCGCCGTTGGCGACGCTGGCATTGCCGCACTTGCCATTGCCGTGCAGGGCGATCAGCAGCGGGTACCCCTGACTGTCGTCGGGGTCGTAGTTTTCCGGCAGGTGGATCAGGGCGTTGAGGGTTTTCGGGCTGGCCATCTTGCCGTTGATAGGGGTGAACGCTGCGGTGGCGACAGGCGAAAAGAGCAGGGCAGCAGCCAAAAAGGCAGGGAAGCTGAAGGAGGTCATGGGGCAGTCCTTGGCAGGCGGGCGAGGCTGCACCATAACAACTGACCGCCAGGAGGTTTGCCGGTTGGGTCACGAAAAAGTCGCCGGGCATAGACGCGATTCGCATCACCGCTCGGCTTGCAGAAACCGCGGGCGATAATTGCTCGCGGCCCGTTAACCGGGCTATGGCCCGTGCAAATCGCTGGGCGGTGGCTTCAATCGAGGCCGTAGCTTTTCAGCAACGCTTGCCAGTCCGGGTTCTGCGGCAGCGCGGCAACCACCTCCTGGATAAAGGCGCGCACCTCGGGGGCCAGGCTCGGTTGCAGCAACAACTGCCGGCTGTAGCGGCTCAGTGGCGTGGCAGAGAAATGCAGCTGGTCGCCCAGGTCGCGGCGCAGGCCATAGAAGCGCGCGGTGGAGCGCGGCATAAGAATCACATCGAGACGTCTGGACAGCAGCTTGTTGAGGTTTTGCTCCTCGATCAACACGTCCTCGCGCTGGATCAGACCCTGGTCGATATGGGCCTGAATACCTGCGTACCTATGTCCGAGTACGCCACCCAGGATTCGCCCGTGCAGGGACTCGGGGCCGCTGTAGTCGAAGGGACGCTCGCTGCGCGAGACGAACTCCTGCTGGTCGTGCAGCAGGGCAGGCGTCCACTGGTAATCTTGACTCTGAAGGTTATCGAAGAACATCGGGTTGACCCACAGCACCACCCCGGCGCTGCGCCGTTGCAAGTGCATATCCAGACGTTTGCGCGGCAGATAGACCAGTCTGAAATGGAAGCGACTGCGGTTCTGCGCGTGCTGGTTGAGCAGCGCGACCAGGTCGAAGGACAGCCCGGCGGGGTCGGTCTCGTCCAGTATGAATGGCGGTATCTGGTGATAGGTCCAGACCACTACTTCGCGCTGGGCCAGGGCGGTCAGCGGAAGTGCACTGATCAGCAACAGCAGTAAAGCCTTGTGCATAGAGGCCCATAGCAGATGAGGGATCGCGAGTCCGGTACCGGTCATTATGGCTGCGTCCACGCGGCTTGCCGGGATTTGTCGTGGCGTGCGGAAAAGTCAGCGCAAGCTATTGCTGCCTTATGTGCGTGGATAAGCCATTGTTTCTATTCTTGTTTATCAATATCTCGCATCGCTGCTCGGGGCTCTGTGGCAATTTGCCATAGTTACCGTCGGTCCATTTCAGGCCAAGTTCAGGCGGATTGCGGCCCGTAGCAGCCGACGATTTGCGACGCCGTTGATGCCGGCACATTGCCGCCAAGGGTAGAATCGCCGCGCCTGAACAATGGGGGTTAAAGGGTGAAGGAATTACCGATTGCAGTAGTGGGGGGCGGCACTGCCGGTCTGGCCAGTGCGATTCTGCTGGCGCGTATGGGCTTTCGCGTACGCCTGCTGGAACGGGTGGCCAACTTGCAGCCGGTGGGCGCGGGAGTGTTGTTGCAGCCCTCCGGTTTGGCGGTATTGCGCGAGCTGGGGTTGCTGGCCGAATGCACTGGACTGGGCGCGCCGGTCAGTCGCTTGTACGGCACCACGGCTGGCAACGGCCGGGTGATTCTCGATACCCGCTACGACGATTGGCAGGTCGGCAGTTTCGGCCTGGGCATCCACCGCGCGGTGCTGCTGACCAGCCTGCTCAATGCCGCCAAGCAAGCCGGTGTACAGATCGAAACCGGGGTCGCCATCAGCCGTTTCAGCCAGTCGGCGAATAGCGTCGAACTGTTCATTGGCGACGCTCACGGCGGCGAGCAGCCGTATGGCGAGTGCAGCGCCTTGATCCTCGCCGATGGCGTGCGTTCGACCCTGCGCGCACAGATGCGGGTCAAGCAGCGGGTGCAGCCCTATCCCTGGGGCGCGCTGTGGAATATCCAGCCGACCCCCATTGGCATGCAGTCCACCGACCTGCGTCAGTGGTACCGCGGTTGCCGCGAAATGTTCGGCGTGATGCCCACCGGTCGTACCCATGATGAACGCGAGCAGGCGCTCAGCAGCCTGTTCTGGAGTTTACCCACCGCGCAATTCGCCGCTTGGCGCGAAGCCGGGCTGGATGCCTGGAAAACCCAGGTACGGCAGTTGGCTGGCGACGCTGCCGAACCCTTTCTGCACGCGATCGAAAGCCCCGCGCAGTTGAGTTTCGCCGCCTACGCCGATGTGCATATGCAGCGCTGGCACGATGGTCGGGTATTGGCCATCGGCGATTGCGCCCATGCGA
>CAMPJN010000413.1 GCA_946886875.1 uncultured Pseudomonas sp. | reverse complement strand
AATCCCCCGGCAGTTGATTGCCATCGCTTGCTGCGTTTTTACACGGTCTGGGCCAAAAGCAGTCACAGGGTGCCTATAAAAGCCGGGGCAATTCACTGGGAAGCTGGAAGTTAGCTGTTCTTTCGATCTTCACCCTCAATCCTTCCGCGTCTTCGGGACTTGACTCTGTCCCGCGGGACAGACTTTATCGTTCGTCGCTCGACTCCTAGCTAAGTCTGATAAAGACAGGAACGTACGATGAGCAATTTGTGTTTGGTAACCGGTGCTAACGGACATCTCGGCAACACGCTGGTGAGAGCCTTGCTTGAGCGAGGTGAAAGGGTACGGGCCGGCGTGCGCGATCTCGACAACCTCGCCCCCTTCGCCGGCCTCTCCTGCGAGCTTGTGTATGCAGAGCTGCAGGACAAGGCCGCCATGCTCAAGGCACTGGAGGGCGTGGACGTGCTTTACCAGGTCGCCGCCGTGTTCAAACACTGGGCGAAGGACCCGCAAGCAGAAATCATCGATCCGAATGTCAACGGCACCCGCATCCTCATGGAAGCGGCGGCGGAGGCCGGCGTGAAACGAATTGTTTACGTCAGTTCGGTCGCGGCGGTCGGCCAGACTGGGCAGCCATTGACCGAAAACGACTGGAGCGAGGAAGAGCACAACGCCTACTTCAAATCCAAGATTCTTTCCGAGCAAGCCGCCTGGCACGCAGCGCAAACCCACGGCCTGTGGATGGTCTCGGTGCTGCCATCTGCCATGATCGGCCCTAACGCACTCCGCCTCACCGACACGATGAGCTTTCTCGCTTCAGTGCAGAAACGCGAGGTGCCCATCGATCCAAACTTCCACTTCAATTTCGTGGACGTGCGCGACGTGGCGCAAGGCATGATTCAGGCGGCGACAAAGGGCAGTCCGGGGCATCGCTACATCCTGGCCAATGAGCGTTCGTCGCCGTTGGCTTCGCTCGTCGATGCCGCCAACACCGTCACGCCCGGTTATCGTCTGCCTCCCCAGGCGCCCAAGTGGTTGCTGCTTTGTGTGGCCTGGTTGAAAGAGCGCGTGGCGCACATTACCGGTACACCCGCCAATTTGCTCGTCAGCCAGGTGCGGATGTTCTACGGCATCAAGCAGGAATACAGCATCGCCAAAGCACGGGACGAGCTCGGCTATCGGCCGAAACCTCCGGAGGAGGCGCTAAGAATGGCCTTTGCGTATCTGAGTGAAAGGCAGGCTCGGGCTTAGGTCGCGCAAGTCGGTTGTGGGACCTGGGCGAATAGCACATTGATGTCGCGCTTCAACTCGATGAGTTGCTCATCCAGCGCTTTGAGCGCTTCAATCTGCGCCTGCACTTGCAGGCGCTTTGCCTCAATACCTTCATTCGCCAGTTCGAGCGGAAAGCGATTCTGCCGGTTCTTTTCCTCGGTCAGCGTACCCAGCTCCGACAGCTTGAACCCTGCAGACTGCGCCACGCGGATAATCCGCACTATGTCGACATGGTGCGGCGTATAGAAACGGTACTTGCCCTGGCGGCTCGGTTCAGGCAACAAACCGAGACTTTCGTACAAGCGAATCGCCTTCGGTGTACAGCCCGTCAGCGCGGCAATTCTTCCGATGTACATGCCTCTTTCCTTCTACTAAAGCCACCGCCAAAGCGCCGATTGTAGTCGGCCTCATTAGGGCTGGCCACCGATCCAGATTGGGTAGGACTGTGCGACGGGGGCAAATATCGACCGCTTGCGTGCAATTGCGAGGATAAAAGTAAGGGCTTTGGATTGTCTCTTCTTCTAGCTTATTGGGACTGCTTCTGGCCGAAAGCGACGTTTATAGCAGGAAAAAATCTGCCGCCTTTGGCCGACGCACCCAGCCAAGACTGAATACAATGTGCACCCGATTACCCTGGGCTATGAATATAGCTGCATAGAACAAGGAACTCGCCTCCATGGCCTCCCCAGATAAACAGCAAAAACGCGCCCAGCGGGCCAAAGCCAAGGCCAAGCAGAACCGTTCGGGCAAGCCCAAAGCCAATGTCGTCCATCCGGTGCTGGCCAATCCGTTGATCAACGAGCCGTTCGATGATGTCGAAATAGACCTGAGCACCTTCGACTTCAAAGACATCGAAGAGAACGGTTTCGACCCGGCGCACTTCGACGATCTGTTCCAGGCGATGAAATACGGCGAAAGCATCAGTCTGCTAGCGATGTGCCTGGTGTTCCTGCAATACCCGGTGTTGGAGCTGGTGATCGCTGAGGAAGCGGAAGACCCGGCCACCGACTTTATGATGGGCCTGCTGATTACCTATCGCGGGATCTTCCACGATGAAGACGAAGACACGGCAGTGGCTTGGATCGGCAGTGCCGCTTTCCAGAATGCCTACAACGAAGCCTCGATGATCCTGCAGAAGAAGAACGCTCGCGGCGCCCCAGGCACTCGCTTTTAGCCGCGCGCCTAGCAGCCACTGTTGGCAAGTCCATTCGGCCGGAGTCCGGATCCGCCGGGAGCGGTCATTGCGCTGAATCTGCCGATGACTGCTCTTAGCGGAAGGCGCATTCAGACCACGCGGGAACCCTGCCGGGCCAAGGCAAAACGTCGCATCAGCCACTCACTTAATACAGCGTTAAGCCTCACCACCGACACTCGCACCCAAGCTCACAATCGAGGTTCCCCAGATGGAACTGCCTTGGGTGTATCAAGACCGCGCGTTGGCGCAAATCGGCCGTGACCAGCCGCTTAGCCTCTACCTGACCGACACTGCCAGTGCGCGGAGGCCGGATCTGGAAGCCTTTATCCGCGAGCGCTTCGCCGAATTGCACGGCGCGCGGGTGCGGCATTTCATGCCTTGTTTGCTCGGCCTGGAAGATGGCGATGGGCAATTGCTCGGCGCCGTCGGCTTGCGCTGCGCCGGCAGCGGCCCGCTGTTTCTCGAACGCTATCTGGCGCACCCGGCCGAATCAGTTATCGCCGCGCAACATGGCAAGGCCGCCCCGGATCGCCAGCAGATCGTCGAAGTCGGCAACCTGGCCGCGAAAAGCCCAGGGGCAGCGCGCCTGTTGATCGTGGCCTTGACCGATCTGCTGGTCGCCCTGGGTTTTCGCTGGGTGACCTTCACTGGCACCGCGGCGCTGCTCAACAGCTTCCAACGCCTGGGGCTCTCGCCCTTGCCGCTGGGCCCGGCCGACCCGCAGTGCGTCGGCGACGAGCTGACCGACTGGGGCAGCTACTACGACAACCAGCCGCAAGTCATGGCCGGCGATATCTATGCCGGGCACCAGCGTCTGCTCCATCTCGGCGCCTATCCGCGCCTCGGCCACCAAGCCTTTTATGCCCTGGAGAACATGCCCCATGTGGCCTGCCGCTGAGCATTTGTTTAACCGTCTGCATGAGAATGGCGACGCCATCGCCCTGCGCGAGGGCGCAAGGCAACTGAGCTATCGCCAGCTGCTCGATGAAGTGCGCCAGCGCGGCGCCCAACTGCAGCAGGCGGGCGCCAAACGCATCGCCCTGGCGCTGGACAATGGCATCGACTGGGTGCTGTGGGATTTGGCGATTCTGTACGCAGGCCTGGTTTGCGTGCCCTTGCCCGGTTTTTTCTCCAGCAGCCAACAGCAGCATGTGCTCGATAGCGCCGGCGTCGACTGCCTGATCGCGGCGGATGCCAGACCTTACGCTGGCCTCGGCTTTACTCTGGGCGCCGCGGGCCTGCTGCAACGCCAATTGGATGATGCGCCAGCACTGCCCGACGGCACTTGCAAGATCACCTACACCTCGGGCACCACCGGCCAGCCCAAAGGCGTCTGCCTGGATGCCGAGACCCAATTGCAGGTGGCGCGCAGCCTGGTCGAGGCCAGCGCCAGCAGCGCGGGGGAACGCCATGTCTCTGTTCTGCCGCTGGC
>CAMPJN010000412.1 GCA_946886875.1 uncultured Pseudomonas sp. | reverse complement strand
ACTCGCGGCCCGGCCTGTACGATTCGGTGTTGGTGCTGGACTACAAGAGCCTGTATCCGTCGATCATCCGCAGCTTTCTGATCGACCCGGTGGGACTGGTGGAGGGGCTGCGCCAGCCCAGCGACGAGGACTCGGTGCCGGGCTTTCGCGGTGCGCGCTTCTCGCGTACCCGGCATTGTTTGCCGGCCATAGTCGAGAGCGTCTGGCAGGGCCGGGAAACCGCCAAGCGTGAGCGCAATGCGCCGTTGTCCCAGGCGCTGAAGATCATCATGAACGCCTTCTACGGCGTGCTGGGTTCCAGCGGTTGCCGTTTTTTCGATCCGCGGCTGGCGTCTTCGATCACCATGCGCGGCCATCAGATCATGCGCCAGACCCGTGAGCTGATCGAAGCCGAAGGCCATCAAGTGATCTACGGCGATACCGATTCCACCTTCGTCTGGCTCGGCCGCGCCCATGGCGAGGAGGAGGCCGCGCGTATCGGCCAGGCGTTGGTGCAGCGGGTCAACCAGTGGTGGCGCGAGCATCTGCAGGAGGAGTTCGGTTTGCACAGCGCCCTCGAACTGCAGTTCGAAACCCATTACAGCCGCTTTCTGATGCCGACCATTCGCGGCGCCGAGGAGGGCAGCAAGAAACGCTACGCCGGCCTGGTCAAGCGTGCCGATGGCTCGGCGGAGATGGTCTACAAGGGCCTGGAAACCGTACGCAGCGACTGGTCGCCGCTGGCCCAGCAGTTCCAGCGCGCACTCTACCTGCGCATCTTCAACGGCCAGCCCTATCAGGACTATGTGCGCGACTACGTGCGCCGCACCCTGGCCGGCGAGCTCGATGAGTTGCTGATCTACCGCAAGCGCCTGCGTCGCAAGCTCGACGACTATGAACGCAACGTGCCGCCCCATGTGCGTGCGGCGCGCATGGCCGATGAGTACAACGACCGCCAGGGCCGTCCGCGCCAGTACCAGAGCGGCGGCTGGATCAGCTACGTGATCACCCTGGCCGGCCCCGAACCGTTGGAAATCCGCACGGCGCTGATCGATTACGACCATTACCTGATGCGCCAGTTGAAGCCGGTGGCCGACGCCATACTGCCGTTCGTGCAGGACGATTTCACTACCCTGGTCGGCGGGCAACTCGGCTTGTTCTGATGGGCTATTCAGCGAGTCCGCAACCGTAGGGCTTGAACCGCCACTCCCACGTTTTTGTCTTCGTCATTTGCCGCGCACGCTTTCCGAACCTTCGCCCTCCCATGCGCAACATGGCGCGCTGCCGCACGCTGTTCGGGCGTTTGCGCATAGTTGATCTAGGCTGTCGTCTAGGCTGCTGCGCTGCACCTATGAATGGCTATGGACGGCGCGGTCGCCGCTTCGCTTCAGCCGCGCAATCTTGATCCTCGATTGCGGATCGGCAGCCAATTCGAACATCGCAACAACTCGCCTGGACAATCTTTGCTCGGATCATGGAGACACCTTGATGGCGATACTTTTCAACGTCCCTCGGACGGCAGCAAGCAATACCTTTATTCAGAAGGGGCCGACGTGCTGGTACTACGCGGCCAAGATGCTGGTCACCATGCATAACCTGCGCGCCGTCGCCGAGTTCGACCGGCAATGGAAGGCGATGCACGAGGTACGTAAGGTCATCAGCGAACTCAGCTCGGATTCGCAACTCGGCGGCGACCCCAGCGAAGACCTGGGTTGGTTGCGTGGACGCCTGGGGGCGACCCTGGCGCAACATGGCAGATTGATCGACGACATCGAAGCCACCAATGACATGCCGCGTGGCTGGTACCGCGAGCACGAAAGGCGCAAACGCATCACCATCCTGGAGCGCACCCTGGGTATCGATCTGGATAAAGCCAAGCGTGAGCGGCCGGTAATCGACAGGGCCAACGAGCATATGCTGGCGGCCGTGAGCATGAACCGACACGACCTGCTCAACACCTTTATGCCCGGCACTTTTGTTCAGGGTTCGGTTGCCGTCGCCGACTGCACGCTTGAGTTCGTGGAGGCGAAGTTGCGCGCTACGGGGCCGTTTTATGCGTCTGGCGATGTCTGGTCGAAGCGGGAAAATCGCCGGGAACGTACCGGCACATCGACCATGATTCCCGTCGATACGCGGGTCGAGGTGGCGCAGTTGGCGGTGGATTCAGCCCATGCCGTGGTGGTCGCCGGCGTTGTCGGGCAGCAGCTGTATTACAAGGACCCGAACAATTCGGCCGAGGTACGTTTCATCGATTTCGACGCTTTCAAGACTGGCTGGGGGCGCTCCGGTACCTGCTACTTTATCGACGTGCATTGCCCCAATCAGGCAGTGGGGCATGTGGGTGGATGTGCCCATGTCAGCCCGCTGGTGTTGCATACGCGCTGAGGCTTGTTCATTCGAGCCTACTTTTCAGGCGTTAGCAGCTGTGCCGGCGTTGCCAGAACGGCGCGTCCGGCCAGCGGTTTTCCTCGCGGTAATAGAACTTCAGATGATCGCGGTAGGCCTGGGCGATATCGGCCAGTTGCCGGCGGTAGTCGGCGATGGCCGCGGTTTCGCCGCGCAGGTGGCGGTAGCTGGCCTCGGCGGCGGCCAGGCCGGTGTACAGGGCATTGAATAAACCCTGGGAGGACAGCGGATCGAAGCTCAGCGCCGCGTCGCCCACCGCCAACCAATCGTCGCCGCCAGCCGGTTGCAGTTCGCTGCTATGGGCGGCGGCGATCCGCACCGGGCCTTCGGCAGTGAACCCACTGCGATCCAGCAAGGCGGCGAGCCCAGGTGTTTGCCAGGCGGCGTTGGCCAGCCAGCCGTCAAGCTTGAAATTCCTCGCGGGCGGCAGGTCGGCGTCGGTGTGCAAGGCCAGCACACGGCGCTTGCCGGGCAACGCCGCGCTGTACCACCAGCCGTGTTCGACGGCTTCGATATGCGACAGGCCATCGGTGGGCGCTTTGCCTTGGTCATGGCCGTAGAGCCAGGCGCAGACCAGTTTGTCCTGGCGTTTGCGCCGCGCGCCGAGTTTTTTGCTCAGCAGCGAGGCGCGCCCGCCGGCATCGATCAGCAAGCGCGCTTGCAGTTGAATCGGCCCGCCGGCGGTTTGTACAAGCAGCTGCCAAACGCCCGCGACCTTGGTGGCCGAGAGCAGGGTGGCCGGCGCCAGCAGCGCCGCGCCACGGGCCAGGGCTTTGGCGCGCAGCCAGGTTTCGAAACGGGCGCGATCCAGGTGCCAGCCATGGCCGTCCGGGTCGCGCAGAAAATCCTGTTCGGCCAGCTCGCCGTTCCAGATCGAGCGGTTGCCGTAACAGGGCGCATGGCCCTGGTCGACAAACTCCTGCCAGAGACCCATGTCGCTGAGTAAGCGTCGCGCCACGGGCGGTAGCGATTCGCCGATGCGCTGGGCCGGCTCGGGCAGCCGGTCCAGCAGCAACACCCGGCAATGCGCGGCCAGATTCAGCGCGGCGATGGCGCCGGCGGGGCCGGCACCGAGGATCACTACATCGGCCTGCATCAATGACGCTGCGGGCCGAGGTGGCGCACCTTGTCGACGGCGCTCAGTTCCACGTCTTCGAAGTCGTCAGGCAACGCCCGGCTGGCGCGCAGGCCTTTTTCCAGGCGCGGCGGTGGCAGTTGTTCCACCTCCAACTGGCCGGGGAAGCCCGCGCCGTCGTGCGGGCCTTCGCGCACTTCGACCACGCCCATCTGGGCGATGTCGGCGATCATGTTGTTGATCTGGTCCTGGTAGCTGATATTGCCCAGCGGGCGTATCCAGGCGGCGCGTTTGGCGAAGGCGCGCAGCCGTTCTTCGGCCGGCAGGCTTTCGTCCATCACGATCTCGTAGGCCTGCTGGCTCAGCACCTGGTTGGGCACCCGGGCCGGCCAGAAGGTCGGCACGTAAGGGTCGTAGCTCTTCTGGT
>CAMPJN010000411.1 GCA_946886875.1 uncultured Pseudomonas sp. | reverse complement strand
AGCACGCCGAACGGCGGAATCAGAAAGGTGGTGGTCGAGGCTTTGATCGGGCCGATGTCGCTGAGCAGGCGGAAATACAGGACATAGGCGAAGGCCGTGCAACCCAGCCCCAATCCGGCCAGGGACAACCACACATCCATGCCGCCCCAGTCGGTCGGTGGTTGTATCAGCAAAGCACCACCGAAGAATGGCAGCAGGAACAGGCTGGCGCCGCCAAGACTGGCGAACGCGGTCAAGCGGTTGTCCAGACCGCCTTGCTGGCCGATCCAGCGGCGGGTGAGAAAGCCGGCAAAGCCATAACAGGTGGTGGCGATCAGGCAGGCCGCAGCACCCAGGAGCAGTTCCAGGTCGACAGCCACCGGGCCGGTACGGGTCAATACCGCGACGCCGAACAAGCCCAACGCGACGCCTGCGGCTTTGCTCAGGGTCAGCACCTCGCTGAAGAACAGCATGCCGATCAATACGCCGACCATCGGGGTGGTGGCGTTGAAAATCGCCGAGTAGCCGGCCGGCAATACCAGTGCGGCCAGGCTGTACATCGCTGCTGGCAGGCCGGCACTGAAGATGCCGAGCACCATGCATTGTTTGAGCTTGCCGCGAAAATCCCAGGGCACGCGCATCAACAACAGTATCGCGAGCAAACCGAGCATGCCCAGGCTGGCGCGGAAGAAGGCGGTCGGCATGCTGCCCAGCACCGGCGCGATGATACGCATGAACAGGAAGCTGGCGCCCCAGATGGCGGCAAGAAAGATTAAACGCAGCAGATCGGCGAGGCGCACGGCGAATTCCAACTCCGCGGAAAGGGCAAGCAGTGTTGCCGGACCCGTGCGCCAAGGCAATCCGAAAACGACTTTTAAATCCGGCTCTATGGTGTAGGCGCCAGCTTGCTGGCGATACGCCGTTCGCCCCATTCTCTGGCTGAGCAAAAACCGCCAAATCAGCTAATTGCCGATATTTCGCCGCAACTAAAGCGATTTACCGACAATGTCCGCTTTTCCTCGGCGATGGCACTGGCTAAGCTCGCCGGACTCGTAATCTTTTCCTCCGTGTTTATTCAGTAGAGGTTCGTTCATGCCACAGCAATGGCCCGCCGCCGCGATCGCCCAGCTTATCCTCGATGGTTTCGACGACTACCGCGAGCGCTTCCGCCAGATCACCAATGGCGCGCGGGTGCGCTTCGAGCAGGCGCAGTGGCAGGAAATTCAGCAAGCCTCCGCGGCGCGTATCGCACTCTATGAAGAATGTGTCAGCGAAGTCGGCGAGCGTTTGCATCAGGCATACGTGGAGGGGGTGTTGCTGGATGTCGGCCAGTGGCCACTGGTCAAGTCGGCCTATATCGCACTGATCGATCTGCGTTGCGACGACGAGCTGGCGGAAACCTGGTTCAACTCGATTTTCTGCGGGTTGTTCAGCCATGACCAGATCAACGATGGCTGCATGTTCATTCACACCACGCGCCCGGCGCTGCGCCCCAACGCGCCGGCCCCCTTGACCCGGATCTACCGGCCCAAGGGCGATATCGAACAGGCGCTGCGGCAGATCTTCGAGGACTATCGTTTCGAGGTGGCCTACGAAAACTTCGAGCGCGACCTGATGCGCTTGATCAAACAGATGCGCGAGAACCTGCCGGACTGGGTGTGCAAGGACCCGGAGCTGAGCATCGAGCTGTTCTCCTCGCGGTTGTATCGCAACAAGGGCGCTTACCTGGTCGGCCGTATCAATACCCGCGACGAGCAATGGCCACTGGTGATCCCGCTGTTGCACCGCGAGGGGCGGGGGATTCAGATCGACACGTTGATTACCGACGAGGCGGAGGTGTCGATCATCTTCTCCTTCACCCGTTCCTATTTCATGGTGCGGGTCGGCTACCCGGCGGAATTCGTCGGCTTTCTCAAATGCATCCTGCCGGGCAAGCATATCGCCGAGCTGTACACCTCGATCGGCTTCTACAAACACGGCAAGTCAGAGTTCTACCGCGCGCTGATCAACCACCTGGCCAGTACCGACGACAAGTTCATCATGGCTCCGGGGGTGCGCGGCATGGTCATGAGCGTGTTCACCCTGCCGGGCTTCAATACCGTATTCAAGATCATCAAGGACCGTTTCGCACCGTCGAAGAATGTCGACCGCGCCACCGTGATCGAGAAGTACCGCCTGGTGAAAACCGTCGACCGGGTAGGGCGCATGGCCGATACCCAGGAGTTCGCCGACTTCCGTTTCCCCCTGAGCAAATTCGAGCCGGAGTGCCTGGCCGAACTGCTGGATGTGGCGCCCTCCACGGTCGAGGTGCATGGCGATATCGTACTGGTGCGCCATTGCTGGACCGAGCGCCGTATGACGCCGTTGAACATGTATGTCGAGAGCGCCAGCGAAGCCCAGGTGCGCGAGGCTCTGGACGACTACGGCTTGGCGATCAAACAGTTGGCGGCAGCGAATATCTTCCCCGGCGACATGCTGCTGAAGAACTTCGGCGTGACCCGCCACGGCCGGGTGGTGTTCTACGACTACGACGAAATCTGCTTCCTCACCGAAGCCAACTTCCGGCGCATTCCGCCGCCGCGCTACCCCGAGGACGAAATGGCCTCCGAGCCCTGGTATTCGGTGGCGCCGCTGGATGTGTTCCCCGAGGAATTCCCGCCGTTCCTGTTCGCCGATATCAAGCAGCGCAAGCTGTTCAGCGAGTTGCATGGCGATCTCTACGACGCCGACTATTGGAAGGGGCTGCAGGATGCGATTCGCGCGGGCAAGGTGATCGACGTGTTTCCCTACCGGCGCAAGGCTGAGCAGGTGGAGTAGGGGCGAGGCCGAGCTTGCAGCGGCGCTGGGATGCGAATAGATGGCAAGGTGTGTCGGCGCCCTTGAATCTGCGGATTGGCGGGCGCATCTATGGACAGGTGGATTGCAGGTATTACCGGCGCTGCCGATAAGTTTATTAGCCGCGATGAACAACCGTTCGTCTCGGCGCCGCGTGATCTGAGCCGCGCCCCGGCATTTTTGCCGCGGTTAATCTACGCTGACAGAAGGTGCCTCGGGCACCTTGTCGAAGCCCTTGGCAGGAGGAAACCCCATGTTCGCCAAGTTGCATAACATCTTAGAAGACATGTTGGTTGCCCTTGGCCTGCTCGATCGGCCGAAGCTGCAGCCCATCCCGGTCCGTCATGATGACCCGCGCGCTCCGAAGGCACCGCGCCAGCGTCCGCGTCGTTAGATTCAACGCCACTCCCGCTGACTGCGCGCAGAGCAGGTTAGCCGCTCAGGCCCTCGATAGCCTGGTCGGCCGTGCGCCAACCGGCAAAGCCATCGATCAGGTAGCGTGCATCCAGGCCCATGGCGGCCAGAGTCGCTGTGCAGCCCTGGCTGATCTCGTGGCCGTGGGCGCAATACAGAATCGCCGGTTTGTCCCGAGGGATCAGGTCTTTCCAGGTAAATAGCCCGTCAGGGTCGCGCCACTGCGCGCCCGGGATCTGCGCCGCGTCGGCCAGGCGTACGCTGGCCCGGCGCACATCGATCAGATTGAACACCTGGTCTGCCGCTTGCCACTGCGCCAGTTCGCTTATGGATATTCGGTTCATCTCTCAGCTCCTATTCAATTCAGTCCCAGATGTACCAACAAGCCGATCAGGGCGCAGGCCGCGATCGTCTCGATCACTCCGCGCTTGAATTTCAACAGCGCCACGGCCGCGGCCAGGGCGATCAGCGCCGAAGGCCAGTCGAAGCTGCCGGCAAAGCCTTGCGGCCAGAGCACGTGGTAGCCGAAGAACAGCGCCAGGTTGAGAATTACTCCGACCACCGCGGCGGTGATGCCGGTCAGCGGCGCGGTGAATTTCAGCTCGCCGTGGGTTGACTCCACCAGCGGCCCGCCGGCGAGAATGAACAGGAACGACGGCAGAAAGGTGAACC
>CAMPJN010000410.1 GCA_946886875.1 uncultured Pseudomonas sp. | reverse complement strand
CGCTGGGTCAAAAACACACTACCGATAAAGCTGCCGCCGACCAGCAGCGCACAGAGCAATACGCCGAACTGTCCCGGCCACAGCAGCGGCGCGGCCGCACCCAGGGCTTGGGTGGCGTAGTTGACGAGCAGCGCTCGGCGGTCGCCCAGGCGCGCGCCAAGGTAATTCCACAGGGCGATGGAGGCCAGGCTGGCGAGTGCGGTCCAGCGCCAGGCGCCGCTCAGTAGCGGGTCGCCCGCCGCTAGCTGTTCGCGTGCCAGGGCTGGGAGAAAGGTCATCGGCAGGATGTAGCCGAGACCGGCGCCAGCGTAGGCGAGAAACAGCGGGGTGCTGGCGCGATCAAACAGTTTGCTGGTCGGCTGCTGGGTGATCGAGGCATGCGGCAGCACTTTTAACTGGCCGAGCAGATAGGCGCTCAGCAGCGCTATCGGCAGGGCCAGGGCCGCCGCCGGCCACCAGCGCTGCGCGCCGCTGAGCCAGCCTGCCGGCCAATCCGCCACGCCGCTGGACAGCAACAGCCCGCCACCCAACCCGAGATAAATCAAACCGCTCAGGCGCGTGCGTTGCTGCTGCGCCAGCCATTCCAGCACCAACGCCGGTGCCTGGACGAACACCACGCCGTTGCTGATGCCGTTGGCCAGGCGCAACAGCAGCAGGCTCTGGTAGTCCTCGGTAAAAACCTGGGCCAGGGTCAGCAAGGCATTCAGCAGCAGCGCCAGGGGCAGGGCGATGCGCATCCGCTGCGGCGCATGCAGCGCCAGGGCCAGCAGCGCGCCGAGCAGGTAACCGATGTAATTCCAGGTCGCCAGGCGAGCACCCTGTTCCAGGCTGAGCAAGCCGTCGTCGATCAGGTGCGGCAGCAGTGGAGTAAAGGCGAAGCGGCCGAGCCCATGCACCACCACCAACGCACTGGCGCCGGCGAGCAGGGCCAGGAAGATGTGGCGGGGTTGGACTGTAGCCATGAGCGAGACGCCTTGGTCGAAGTCTCGAACCATAGCGGTTGTAGCAATCCGACTACTAATGAAAAATACTGCGCATGTTTTTCACTCAGAGTGAATTGGAGGCTGTTCATGTTGCCCTGGGAAAGACTCAATCCCCAATTGCTACGGCATTTTCTCGCCCTTAGCCGCGCCGGCTCGCTGACCGCGGCCGCGCAGCAATTGCACTGCGTGCCGTCGAATGTGTCGGCGCGGTTGCGTCAGCTGGAAAGCCAGCTTGGCGCCGTGTTGTTTCAGCGCCAAGCCCAGCGCTTGCGCCTGACCCCGGCGGGCGAGCGCCTGGTGACCTACGCCGAACAGCTGGAGCAGTTGTGCCAGGCCGCTTGGCGCAGCGTGCAAGAGGACGTCTGGGCCGGCGAGCTACGTCTGGGCTCGATGGAAACCACCGCGGCGGTGCGCTTACCTGACGTGCTGGCGGCCTTTCATCGCGATGCGCCGCGGGTCGATGTCAGCCTGCTGACCGGCACCAGTCGCCACCTGGTCGAGCAGGTGCTGGTCGGGCGCCTGGACGCCGCACTGATTGGTGGCCCGTTCGAGCATCCGCTGCTGGACGCCGAGGTGATCTGGCGCGAGGAGCTGATGCTGGTGCTACCCGCCAGTCCGGCGGGAGAAGCGTTGCTGCAAGGGCCGGTCAGCCTGCTCGGCTTTCCTGCTGGCTGCCACTACCGCGAGCGCCTGGAGCAATGGAGCGAACGCCATGCCGTACAGATCAGTGCGCGCCAGAGTTACGGCTCCATCGACGCCATCCTCGGCGGTGTTGCCGCCGGCATGGGCATCGGCATGCTGCCGCGCAGCCTGTTGCAACTGCACCCGCGCGGTCGGCTGGTGACCGCCAAGGTTATTGACAGCGACCTGGCCGAGGCGCCGACGCTGCTGATGCGCCGCCGCGACGCTCCCAACCACCCGGCGCTGGAACACTTGCTCGAACTATTGCGCGCCCAGCCGCTGCAATCGGTCGCTTGAATGAGGCATAGCCGAGCGCAGTAGTTTTTCAACGGCCTGTTAAACTGCGCGGCTACAGGAGCCCATCTATGAACTACCGCCATGCATTTCACGCCGGCAACCACGCCGACGTGCTGAAACACTATGTGTTGAGCCGCCTGATCGCCCTGCTGTCACGCAAGGAGGCGCCTTTCGCCTACCTCGACAGCCACGCCGGCGTTGGGTTGTACGATCTGCAAGGCGACCAGGCCAGCCGCACCGGCGAATGGCTGCAAGGTATCGACCGCCTCTGGCAAGCCGAAGACGTGCCGGACCCGCTGCTCGACTACCTGGAAGTGATCCGCGCCATGAACCCCGATGGTGTGTTGCGCCACTACCCCGGCTCCCCCGAGCTGGCGCGCATGCTCACCCGCGAACAGGACCGCCTGCACCTCAACGAAAAACACCCGGAAGATGGCCGCCTGCTCAAGGAAAACATGCACGGCGACCGTCGCGTCGCGGTGCACCTGGGCGAAGGCTGGCATGTCCCCCGTGCCCTGCTGCCTACCCGCGAGAAGCGCGCGTTGCTGCTGATCGACCCGCCGTTCGAACAAGCCGATGAACTGGAGCGCTGCGTGCAAGCACTGAACGAGGCGATCGGCCGCATGCGCCAGACCGTGGTGGCGATCTGGTACCCGATCAAGGACTTGAATCAGCTCAAACGTTTCTACCGCGACCTGCAAAAAAGCGCTGCGCCGAAATTGCTGCGCATCGAACTCTACGTGCAGTCCGCCGACGACGCGCAGCGCCTGAACGGCTCCGGCCTGGTCATCAGCAACCCGCCATGGGGCCTGGAAGATGAGCTGAAACAGGTACTGCCATGGCTGACCAGCCTGCTCCGGCAAGGGCAGGACGGCTGGCGGATGGATTGGTTGATCGAGGAATGATCGGAGCAGTCAGGCTATTGCATGCAATAGCCTGACTAGGGGGGATGTTATTGCGCTTTGCCGTAGATGGTTACGACCACTTCATCGTTGGTGCGAACGTCCAAACCTTGCTTTTTACAATCGATGCTGACTGAGTTGGTCTTGAACGTTAGCCGTTGTCCTGTGGTTCTGTTCTGACAGGACGCCTTGAGTGTATTTACGCCGTTGACATCGACACCCATCGGCGGAACCAGGTTGTAATTAATGGTGCCATAAAGTGCGGCAACATTGCCTTCGCAGTGTTGTTCGAACGTTGCACTTAAAGAGGTCAGGATCCCGTCAGTGTCATAGGACACTTCGCTTACTTTGAATTTTCCGGTCAGCGTGTTGCAGCCCCGACCATTGCCACTAAAGTCCAGGCCCGGTTTGTCGGCCGGTTGAAAAGGGAAGCGTGCGGCCTGCTCATAAACGCCAGGCTGTATTTGCGCGTTGCCAGGAGCTGCCAGATTCAAGGTCCACCAGGTATTGCTGTTGGTGATGGAGACCGTGATGCCATTGTCGTAGTTGGTGGAATACTTGAATGCGGAGTCCGCATCCTTGTACACATAACTTTGACCTTGGCCGATATAGTCGCCTGGCTCGCTAGTCAGCGTCAGCTGGCTGCCGGCAGTGGCAACTGAGCTGGCTGTTATGAGTAATGAAGCAGTTAGGTATTTAAGGTTTTGCATGCGAAGTTCCTTGAGGTTTAAGTTACACGGCCATGTGCAAGTGCATGTCAAACGTCGGTAATGCATGGTACAGCTGGACGCCGTACTAAATCCTAAGAGGGTTCAAGTCCGTGGGCTGGGAAGACTAGCACGCGGATAACTACCTTAGTCGTGGCGGCTTAAAAGTGTGATATGCGTCTACCTATACGCCTATCCCGTCGGATGGTTGAGCGATATCCCTTATCGCACTCACGAACCGGTAAGCCTTCTAGGCATAACCGGCCCGTTCTCAGCGCCCGACGCCTTTGCCCAATCACCCTGGCAAACAAACCCCGGTCCCGCCCAACCCCCAATACCC
>CAMPJN010000409.1 GCA_946886875.1 uncultured Pseudomonas sp. | reverse complement strand
TCCACCAGCGGCCCGCCGGCGAGAATGAACAGGAACGACGGCAGAAAGGTGAACCAGGTGACCAGGGTCGCCGCCACGGCGCCGGCGAGAAATACCTGCTCGGGGCCGAACACCTGTTGTACATAGGCGCCGACGAAGGCGACGAAAGCCACCACCATGATCAGCGGCCCCGGCGTGGTTTCGCCCAGGGCCAGGCCGTCGATCATCTGCGTCGGGGTGAGCCAGCCGTAGTGGCCGATGGCGCCCTGGTAGACATAGGGCAGCACCGCGTAGGCGCCGCCGAAGGTTAGCAGTGCGGCCTTGGTGAAGAACCAGGCCATCTGCGTCAGGGTGCCATCCCAGCCGTACAGCCAGACCAGCAGACCCATCGGTAATAACCAGAGCGCGGCGCCGATGGCGGCGATTTTCGCCAGATGCCGGGCGCTGAAACGGGCATGGACGGGAGGCGGAGTGTGGTCGTCGATCAGCGCCGGGCCGAAGGATTTATCGCTGGCCGCATGGCCGCCGTCGACGCTGAATTGCTCCGGCAGCAGACGCCCGCCGATATAACCGAGCAGCGCCGCGCCGAGCACGATCAGCGGGAAGGGCACATCGAGGGCGAAAATCGCGACGAAGGAGGCGGCGGCGATGGCCCACAGCCAATTGTTTTTCAGCGCCCGCGAGCCGATGCGATAGGCCGCCTGCAGCACTATGGCGGTCACCGCCGGCTTGATCCCGTAGAAGATCCCCGCCACCAGCGGCATGTCGCCGAAGGCGATATACAGCCACGACAGGGCGATCAGGATAAACAGCGATGGCAGCACGAACAGCCCGCCGGCGATCACCCCGCCCCAGGTGCGGTGCATCAGCCAGCCGATATAGGTGGCCAACTGCTGCGCTTCCGGGCCGGGCAGCAACATGCAGTAGTTCAACGCGTGCAGGAAGCGCCGCTCGGAGATCCAGCGGCGCCGCTCTACCAGTTCCTGATGCATGATGGAAATCTGCCCGGCCGGGCCGCCGAAACTGATCAGCCCGAGCTTGAGCCAGAACCAGAACGCCTGCAGCAGGCTGACGGGTTCGACGCTCTGTTCGGCAGTCGCTATGCGCTCATTCATCGCGGGTTTGTTCCTTTACGAAGGCGGCCAGCAAGCCATCGAACAGGCTGCTGGCGGCATTAAGCAATTGGTCGTCGTCACTCAGGGTTTCGCGCAGCCCGGCCAGCACCCGTTCGACACCGACGGCTTCCGCCGGCTGCGCGCCGCCGATATCCAGGTAATGCACCAAGGCGGCGACGCGCTGCAGGCCGGGTTCGCCGAGGGCGAAGCTGGCGATCAGGGTTTCGCAGGTCACGCGCTGGCCGACATGGCTGAAGGTAGCGCCGTCATAGTCGAAACCCAGGGCTTCGGCGGGGCATTCCTCGGGCGAACGCAGCCAGAGGAAGCGCGCGTCGGGGTCGATAAAACGGCGGATCAACCAGGCGCTGGCGAGGCGGTCGACCCAGGGCCGTTGGCGCGTGGCCCAGAGTTGGCCGCGGTAGTCGCGTCGGTCCAACAATTCGATAGGCAGATCCTGGCTGCTCGGCTCGTCCGCGCACAGGGCGCGGCTGACGGCGCTTTCCAAGGCTTGCAGGGCGTCGTCGAGTTGCTGTTTGGCCTGGCCGGGGAAGAAGTCGATGCTCGCCAGTTGGGCGAAGGCTTTGCGCAGTTTGCGCATCTGCTTGCTGCAGGCCAGCGCATTCTCCGAACTCAACCCGGCGTGACAGGCGTCGACTTCGCCGAGCAGCTTGGCGTAATCGGCGCTGCGCTCGAACAGCGGGATAAAGCGCTCGCCTTCGGGATCGTCGATCGGCAGCAGATAGGCGGTGCCGTTGATCGCGAGAATGTCACGTTCGATGGCGACCATGGCCTCGCGGCAGGCCGGATTATCCGGCAGCAAGTAGACGCCATCGCGCAGCACCGCGGCGCCGCTGGCTTTCAACGCACGCCAGGCGCGCATGCGCGCGGTGGCATTGGCGGTGGGCAGGCCGAGGATCAGGGTTAGCCATTTTTTCATCGCTGATACTACATAATTGGTAGCTGTCGCTACATTACTCTTGATTTCTCCACAGGAAAAGCCTGTTAAAGCCATGGGCGGCCTTATGGCAAACTGCGCGGCATCAGGAGAGACCGATGTCACGCCCCCAATGCCCACGTTGTAGCCGCCCGCTCGAGCACTGTCTGTGCGCCCTTATCCCGCAACTGCACAGCCGTACCCGGCTGTTGATCCTGCAGCACCCCAGCGAGGTCAAACATGCGCTCAATACCGCGCGCTTGGCCGCCTTGGGCCTGTGCAACGCCGAACTGCGTGTGGGCGAGGTGTTCGAGGATTTGCCCGAGTTGCTGGCGCAGCCGGGTTACCAGGCTTGCCTGTTGTTTCCGGGGGAGGGCGCGCAGCCGCTGGCGCAATATGCCGAGCAGGTCGGTGAGCAGCCGCTATTGCTGGTGGTGCCCGACGGCACTTGGCGCAAGGCGCGCAAACTCTTGTACTGCAACCCACTGCTGGCGGCCTTGCCGCGGGTCACCTTGGCGCCCGGCCTGCAGTCGCGCTATCGCTTGCGCAAGGCACCGATGCTGGGTGCCTTATCGACCATCGAGGCGATAGCCTGCGCCCTGGATATCCTCGAGGCGCCGCAGCGTTTCGATGCGCTGCTGCGTCCCTTCGACGCCCTGATCGACGGGCAGATTGCCGCCATGGGCGAGCAGACTTATCAGCGTAACCACCTGGACATTTAACAGGTCACAGCTCCGGCGTTGCTACTGCGGCGTTTACCGCAGGTCTGGCTATCTCATTCATATTTTTCATCAGCCCGCTAGCCGGGTACTGGCTATTGCTGCGTTTTAGTTAGCTGGAATCGCGATAACCAATCAAAAGTTATGGAAAAAACGGTCTTAACGATTGGTTAAACCAACTGCCCGATCTGCTTGCCCAACACCTGTGCATTGGCTTGGCACTACAGATCGGATCGGGTGCGCCTGTTGCGTTGCTCTGCCGCTTATCAAGGAGAGAATGCATGACCAGTTCCATTGGTGTGGTTACTCAGGTTGTTGGCGAGGTCTCGGCTGTCGCTAGCGACGGTTCAACCCGTCTATTGGTCGAAGGCGACCGGGTGTTTCTCGGCGAGCGGTTGGTTTGCGCCAATGACGGCGCGGTGGCGATACGTCTCGATCAGGGTGGCGATCTGACCCTGGGCCGCGCCAGCAGCTTGCTGCTCAGCCCGGCATGGCTCGCCGGCCAGGCGGTGGAGCAATTGCCGCCTGAGCCCAGCGCCGAGCAATTGCGCGAGGTGGAGGCGCTGCAACGCGCCATCGCCGCTAATGAAGACCCGACCGAGATCGCAGAGGCACCGGCGGCTGGGCCGCAGGCTGGTAGTGGCGGTGGCGGCGGCGGTCATTCGTTCGTGCTGCTGAGCGAGACGGGCGGCCAGTTGCAGCCGGATATCGGTTTCGACACCGGGCCGCTGCAGTTCGTCAGCCTGGATACCACGCTGCTCCCCTTAGCGCCGGCCGCCGATACGCTGGATGGGGTCGACCCCGCCGTTCCGAACACGCCAACGCCCCCGGTAACGCCGCCAATCGATCCGGTCACGCCAGAATCGCCGCCCTTGCTGGTGGTCGGCAGCAATGCTCACGACCAAGCCGGTGGCAGCGCGCCGCATTTGGTGGCCAGCCCCTTGGACGTCGATGGCGCCGGCAGCCTGACCGGCAGCTCCGCTAACGATGTGCTGGTCGGCGACGCCGGTGGGGTGCAGAGCCTGATCACCCCCGGCACCAACTACAACATCGCCCTGATAGTCGACATCTCCGGCAGTATGGCCCGCGATTCCGGCTCGGGGGTGTCGCGTATCCAACTGACCAAGGACGCCCTGAGCAACCTGGCCAACCAGATCAAGGACCATGACGGCGTGATCAA
>CAMPJN010000408.1 GCA_946886875.1 uncultured Pseudomonas sp. | reverse complement strand
GGCGTAGTAATAGGGCGTTGCGGTCTTCACCCCGACATAGTCGGCATAGGCTTCGAAGTCATTGATGGTCAGGGTGCCGTCGACGTCGAACAGCACCGCCTCGCGGCCACGCTCGACCACGGTAAGCCAGCCATCGACGGCGGAGCGGTCGCCTTCGACCACCATGCGCACGCGGTAATCGCCAGCCGGGCGCGGTTGCAGGGTCATGGCGATCTTGCCGTCGCGGTCGGTGACCCGGCTGCCGAGGTATTCCCAGCTCTGCATGCCGGTGCCGAACAGGTAGACGTGCACGCGCTCGTCTTCCAGATCCTTGTGCAGCACGGCGTCGTAATCGAATTTACCGACTAGGTAGGGGTATTGGCCTTCGGCTACCAGCGAGTCATGGACCATATGCCAGGGCTGGTAAATGCCCGCCAGCAGGGTATTGCCGAAGTGCTTGAAGGATTTTTTCGCCGGCAACGGCGCGGTTGGCGCTTGCTGCGGGCTTTGGTAGTCGGGGCATATGGCCGCCTGAGCGGTGCAGCTGAGGCTCAGGGTCAAGGCGAGCAGGATCTTACGGTAGGACATGCTTCTGGCTCCTTGCTTTTATGATTGTTGTCAGCGCCGCGGCTTCTGACGAAGCCGCTGAGTATCCTAGGTGCGAATGACCAAACAATGACCGACCCAAGGTTGGGTGGTCAGCAAAAAGACGACTGCGTCGCATCAGTCCTGTGAAGCCTCGCGCAGGGCGAGGCGGTTGTGAGGGGCGGGCGCGGGGATGAGCGGGTTGTGCAGTCTCTTAGCGCGTCATCGGCAGTGCCGCGCCCATCAAGGCGAACAAACCACCGCAGCAGCGGTTGAAGCCCTTGCCGCTACGTTGCAGCCAGGGTCGGATGCGCTGGGCCATGCGTGCGAGCAGGTACTCGACCAGGCCTTCGACGACGGCGAAGGTCAGCGCCATGATCGCGAACTGCAGCCAGAGATTGCGCTGCGGTTCGAGAAACTGCGGCAGGAAGGCACCGAAGAACAGAATCACCTTGGGGTTGGAAATCGCCGAGAAAAAGCCTTGGCGCAGCAGCGCCGTGCCGGGCTTGGCGGCGGCCGGCGTGAGTGCCTCGAGTTGCACTGGCGGGGCGCGCCAGAGTTGGATGCCCAGCCAGATCAGGTAGGCGCCGCCGAGCCACTTGAGGACGGTCAGGGCATCGGCCGAGGCTTTCAGCAGGGCGCCAATGCCGAACATCGACAAGGCCATCAGCACCACGAAACCGAGCATGCCGCCGACCACCGTCCAGCAGGCTTTGCGGTGACCGTAGAGTGCGCCATGGGTCAGCGCCAGCAGGCCATTGGGGCCGGGCGTCAGCGACAAGCCGAATACGGCGGTGAGAAACAACAGCCAGGTGGATAAGGCCATGCTTGGGTGTCCGTTTGACGGGGGCTAGTGCGCTGTCTTCTCACGGTTGGGCGGGGTGGTCAAGCGGAGGGCACTGCCACCGATGTCGGGCGTGCCACGATCTGCTCCCCTCCGGCGGGCAGATCGTGGCGATGCCGCAATGCGCTACTTACGTCGCCACTGCCCTTGATCCTGGATGTATTGCCCGGGCGGGGTTTTATCCAGGGCTTTTTGCCCGGCGATGGCTTCCACGTCGGCCAGCTTGATACCGTTCTGTTCCGCCAGACGTTGGTATTCGGTGCGGCGTGCCTGGTTGATCAAACGGGCGATCTCGGCGGCCTGGCCACCGTCCTTGACCACGCCCAGATAGCCGTTAGGCATTTCGCCGAGTTGCCCGCTGGCTTTGGCATCGCCGAGGGCGGACATGGCCTCGTTGAGATTCAGGGCGGCTGCAGGCAGGCTCAGGCTGAGCAGCAGTAGCAGGCTGACGATATATTTGAACAGGGTCATGGTCGTACTCCTCAAAACAGGCCGCTGGATTCGCTGAACATGTCATCCAGCGCCTTATCCACCTTGATATAGATTTCGTGCTCGATCTTCACGTTGAGGTTGATGTGGATCGGCTCGCTGGGCATCGCCAGCTGCACCGTGGGGGTGCAAGCCGTGCTCAGTAGGCCGAGCCCCAGCAATAGGGCGGCGAAACAACTACTCAAACGCATGGCGCGTCTCCTCGGTTAACAGGCTGTTGAAAAACTACCTGCGTTGCCGATGCGTCGTTAAAAACAGACTCAAAATGCTCATTTACAACAGTAAACTGCGCTTTTTCGTCTGTTTTTGCCTAGCCTCGGCTGCCTCGCCTACGTTTTTCAACGGCCTGTTAAGGCTCTTGGCGGGATGCCGCATTGCGTTCCAGCATACGCTGCTGCACCCGTCGCGTGATGATCTCGTTCACCTTGTCGGTCAGTTGCAGGCTGGCCAGCAGGGTCGGAATGTCTTCTTCGAGTTTGATGTTGAAGTGAATCGGCCGGCCCTGCTCGATCGCCGGGTTGCGCCCCTGCAGGCGCAGGTCCAGATTCAGTTTGCCGTGCTGATCATAGTCGACCTGGCTGCTCAGGGTCTCGTACTGAAAGTCTTCCAACGATTGCGTGACCAGTTGCATGGCCGGGTTGCTCGCGCCCAGGGCGCGGATGCGTTCGGACTGAAAGCGCAAATGCCCACCCGGCGCCCGTGCCGCCAGTTGGCCATTTTCGATCTGCAGCCCTTCGGCGCCGAGCTGCAAGGGCAGTTCGCCGTCGAGGGTGCCATTGCCGGCCAGGCCTTCGGTGGGGTAGGCGATAAATAGTTGTTCCAGTTGCAGGCCACGCACCTGAAGGGGAAACAGCAGCGGACGCTGGGCCAGGTCCCACTGCCCGGCCGCGAGCCTGACCTTGCCACCCAGCAGCGCGGTGTGCGCCTGCTCGATGCGCAGTTGGCCGGTTTCGGGGTGGTCGAGATTGACGCTGTAGCGGCCGTTCAGCTGCAGCGGGCCGAGGGGCACGCCGGGGTTGGCCTCGGCCAGTTGCAATTCGTCGATATCCAGTTGCAGCCGGTTGCGCTCCAGGCTCAAGCGTAGGCGCGTGTCCAGGCCCTTGAGCAGGGTGCGGTCGTAGATCGCCGAGAGGCCTTTGCCGCTGAGTTGCAGATCGACCTGAAGTGAGCCACCGGCTTTCTGCTTAAGCTTGGCGTTGGCGCTCAGGCGCCCGTTATTCAGTTCGAGTAGGGCTGGCCACTGAGCCAGGGTTTTGCTCAGCGGGTTACCGGCACGCAGGAACATTTCTGGCAGCTGCGCCTGCAGTTCGATATCGCCGGCTGAGCTGCGTTGCAGTTGTAGACGCAGCAGCAGTTCGGCATCCGAGCTGAGCTGGCCGTCTAGTTCGAGGCGCTGCAGGTTGCCGGTAACCTGCCCCTTCCAGTGCCAGCCCTGGGGCTTGAGGTATTGCTGCTCGATGCGCCGCACGCTCAGCTCATGGGGCCCTGCAACCGACAGGCGTTGCAACTCGCCGACGGGGTAATCGGCCTCGATGCGCAGGCCCTGGCTACTGACCTTCAATTGTTGCAGGCGCAGCTCGGCGCCATTCAGCTCGCCGAACTGCAGGTTGGAGCCTGTGCCGATATCGACGCGCAACTGTTCGCTGTCCAGGTAGCCATCCAGGCGCAGATCGAGCTTCATCTGGCGCCCGTTCCAGCCTTCGAGGCTGAGCGCGGGATTACTCGCTTGCAGGCGTGCTTGCGTCAGTTGCGCCGCCCAGGGCGGGGCATTGGCCAGGGCCAGGGTGGCTTGCAACTCGACATCGCTCGCGCCTGCGCTGCTCAGCTCGATGGTCAGCGGCAGCGAACGTTCAACCAGGGTTTGTGGCAGCTCGGCCAGTGGCTCGGCGGGTTGGATGCGCAGCTGCAGCGAGTCGGCGCGCAAGGCTTCGGGCAATTGTTGCTGCCAGTCGGCCGATAGCTGCTGCAGGTTGAGATCGGCCTGCAGGCGTTCGGCGAACCATTGGCCGGCCTGGGCGCGCGCCGCGACGCTGAGAC
>CAMPJN010000407.1 GCA_946886875.1 uncultured Pseudomonas sp. | reverse complement strand
GGATGCCGTCTTTGTCCTTGGCCAGCAGCGGGTCCCAGAAACGACCCCAGACCACTTTGTTGACGTTCCACTGAGCGCCACGGAATACGCCTTCGAGTTCCTGAATGATCTTGCCGTTACCGCGCACCGGGCCGTCGAGGCGCTGCAGGTTGCAGTTGATGACGAAGATCAGGTTGTCCAGCTTCTCGCGGCCGGCCAGGGAGATGGCACCGAGGGATTCCGGCTCGTCGCACTCGCCGTCGCCGAGGAAGCACCAGACTTTCTGCTTGCCGGCCGGGATGTAGCCGCGGTCTTCCAGGTACTTCATGAAGCGCGCTTGGTAGATCGCCTGGATCGGGCCGAGACCCATGGATACGGTGGGGAACTGCCAGAAGTCCGGCATCAGCCAGGGGTGCGGATAGGACGACAAGCCCTTGCCATCGACTTCCTGGCGGAAGTTGTTGAGCTGCTCTTCGCTGATTCGACCTTCCATGAATGCGCGGGCATAAACGCCCGGCGAGGCATGGCCCTGGAAGTAGATCAGGTCGCCGCCGTGTTCGTCGGTCGGGGCCTGGAAGAAGTAGTTGAAACCGATGTCATACAGAGTCGCCGAAGAGGCGAAGCTGGAGATGTGGCCGCCCAGATCCGGGTCTTGCAAATTGGTGCGCATCACCATGGCCAAAGCGTTCCAGCGCACCAGCGAGCGGATGCGGCGTTCCATGAACAGATCGCCGGGCATACGGGCTTCGTGGCCTACCGGGATGGTGTTGCGATACGGCGTGGTGATCGCATAAGGCAACTGGGTACCACTACGGGTGGCCAGTTCGCCAAGGCGGGTCATCAGATAATGTGCGCGGTCTTCACCTTCACGGTCGAGGACGGATTCCAGCGCGTCCAGCCATTCCTGGGTTTCGACGGGATCAAGGTCTTGCATGGCTTGCTCCAGGGCGGAAAGGCTTCCAGAATCGGAGGCCTGGGTTCGTGGCCGACTTCGTGAGTGGCCGCGTGAATTCTTGGATTGACCGGGGATAGGGCCGGCTCCGTGTAGTTTTACTACATTTTGAAGCTCTTTTCAGCCTTTGAGATACAAACATCGGTAGTAAAACTACAGTTATTTTTTTGTCCGTGATTTTTTCCGCTCTAGCTCGGGCATTTGCCGTGTCGGTGCAATCATGGGCAGTTCGCCGAAAAAGGATAGACCATGAGCCTCCCCCCGCTGACCTCTTTGCCGGCCTCTCTCGAATCCCTGGCGCTGAATGCCGAGCATTCGTTGCGCGCGCTTCTGGCCGGTTTGGACAAGGCTGTGACGTCGAGTTTCGCCAGCTGGCCACAAGGGCGACACGAGGTCTGGCGGCGGGTTTGCGCGGCCAGCGATTTCGTCAGCGAGCAGGCTTTGCGCGACCCGCAGATGCTGCTCGGCCTGGCCGATAGCGGGCTGCTCGAACGCTCGCTGCGGGCTGGCGAGTTGCGCGAGCAATTGCTCGCGCAACTGGCTGATTGTGCGAGCGAGGATGAGTTGGCCAGGCGTCTGCGGCGTTTTCGCAATCGCCAGCAGTTGCGCATCATTTGGCGCGATGTCAGCCGTGAGGCCGACCTGATCGAAACCTGCCGCGACCTTTCCGATCTTGCCGACGCCTGCATCGATCAGGCCTACCACTGGCTCTATCCGCACCACTGCGCGCAGTTCGGCACGCCGATCGGGCGGCGCAGCGGCCAGGCGCAACATATGGTGATTCTCGGCATGGGCAAGCTGGGCGCCCATGAGCTGAACCTGTCCTCGGATATCGATCTGATCTTCGGCTACCCGGAAGGGGGCGAGACGGAAGGGGTCAAGCGCCCGCTGGATAACCAGGAATTTTTCATCCGTCTCGGCCAGAAGCTGATCAAGGCGCTGGATGCGATCACCGTCGACGGTTTCGTGTTTCGTACCGATATGCGTTTGCGGCCTTACGGTTCTTCGGGTTCGCTGGTGTTCAGCTTCAATGCGCTGGAGCAGTACTACCAGGACCAGGGCCGCGACTGGGAGCGCTACGCGATGATCAAGGCGCGGGTGGTCGGCGGCGATCAGCAGGCCGGCGCGCGCTTGCTGGATATGCTGCGGCCTTTCGTCTATCGGCGTTATCTGGATTTTTCCGCGATCGAAGCGCTGCGCACCATGAAGCAGCTGATCCAGCAGGAGGTTCGGCGCAAGGGCATGGCCGAGAACATCAAGCTCGGCGCCGGCGGCATCCGCGAGGTGGAGTTTATCGCCCAGGCGTTCCAGCTGATCCATGGCGGGCGCGACCTCAGCTTGCAACAGCGGCCGCTGCTCAAGGTACTGACGACGCTGGAGGGGCAGGGCTATCTGCCGCCAGCGGTGGTCGAGGAGCTGCGCGAGGGCTATCAGTTTTTGCGCTACACCGAGCATGCGCTGCAGGCGATTGGCGACCGGCAGACACAAATGCTGCCGGACAACGATCAGGATCGCACCCGCGTCGCCTTTATCATGGGTTTTGACAGCTGGCAGGCGTTTCATGAGCGCCTGATGCACTGGCGCGGCCGCGTCGATTGGCATTTCCGTCAGGTGATCGCCGACCCCGATGAGGATCTCGATACGGCCGCCGATGAGGTGGTCGGCGGCGAATGGCTGCCGCTGTGGGAGGACGTGCAGGACGAAGAGGCGGCCTGCCGGCAGCTCGCCGAGGCCGGCTTCAGCGACGCCCAGGGCGCCTGGCGGCGCCTGGCCGGGCTGCGTAACGGCAATCAGGTGCGCGCCATGCAGCGTCTCGGACGCGAGCGTTTGGATGCCTTTATGCCGCGGCTGCTGGCCCAGGCCGTGGAGCACGACAACCCGGACCTGGTGCTGGAGCGGGTGTTGCCGCTGATCGAAGCGGTGGCGCGGCGTTCGGCCTACCTTGTGTTGCTGACGGAAAACCCCGGCGCGCTGCAGCGTCTGTTGACCCTGTGCGCGGCCAGCCCCTGGATCGCCGAACAAATCACCCGCTTCCCCTTGTTGCTCGACGAGTTGCTTAACGAGGGGCGTCTGTTCAAGCCGCCTTTGGCGCCGGAGCTGGCTGCCGAGTTGCGCGAGCGCTTGATGCGCATCCCCGAGGACGACCTGGAGCAGCAGATGGAGGCGCTGCGGCATTTCAAGTTGGCCCACCGCCTGCGCGTCGCGGCCTCGGAAATCGCTGGCAGCCTGCCGTTGATGAAGGTCAGCGATTACCTGACCTGGCTGGCCGAGGCGATTCTCGATCAGGTGCTGGCCCTGGCCTGGCGTCAGACCGTCGCCAAGCACGGTGCGCCGCTGCGTAGCGACGGCAGCCCCTGTGACCCCGATTTCATCATCGTCGGTTACGGCAAGGTCGGCGGCATTGAGCTGGGCCACGGCTCGGACCTGGATCTGGTGTTTATCCACGACGGCGATCCCCAGGCCGAAACCGATGGCGGAAAGCCCATCGATGGCGCGCAGTTCTTTAACCGTCTGGGCCAGCGCATCATCCATTTGCTCACGGCGCAGACCAACTCCGGCCAGCTTTATGAAGTGGACATGCGTCTGCGTCCGTCCGGCGTCGCCGGCCTATTGGTCAGCTCCCTCGGCGCCTTCGAGCGTTACCAGGAACACGAGGCCTGGACCTGGGAGCACCAGGCGCTGGTGCGCGCGCGGGTGCTGGTTGGTTGCCCGAGGGTGGGCAAGGCGTTCGAGGCGGTGCGGGCGAAAGTTCTCGGGCGCGAGCGCGACCTGGACAAGTTGCGCCTCGAGGTCAGTGAGATGCGCGCGAAGATGCGTGACAACCTCGGCAGCAAGGCCACCGCTGCCGGCACTGCGGCCAATGCCTTCGAAGCCACGGCCCCGTTCGATCTGAAGCAGGATGCCGGTGGTATCGTCGATATTGAATTTATGGTGCAATACGCCGCCCTGGCATGGTCGCGACAGTACCCGGAGCTGCTGGAGTTCACCGATAACATCCGCATTCTGG
>CAMPJN010000406.1 GCA_946886875.1 uncultured Pseudomonas sp. | reverse complement strand
GCCATGGACGCCAGCGATGCCGTGGCCCAGGCCGACCAGCAAGCCCGCGAAGGCGACGATCTGGTGCGTCAGGCCGGCGCCAAGGTGCAGCGTCTGGCCAGCGAAATGGCCGGCAGCGCCGAGGCCATGCAAGCCCTATTGCAAGAAAGCGCGGTGATCGGCGGTGTGCTCGACGTGATCAAGGCCATCGCCGAACAAACCAATCTACTCGCGTTAAACGCAGCCATCGAAGCCGCCCGTGCCGGCGACCACGGCCGCGGCTTCGCCGTAGTCGCCGACGAAGTACGCGGCCTGGCCCGGCGCACGCAAAACTCCACCGAAGAGATCGAAAACATGATCGCGCGCCTGCGCCAGAGGGTGCGGCAAGCGGCGCAACGCCTCGATGGCAGCCAGGCGCTGACCGGCGAAACCGTGGTTCTGGCCGATCAAGCCTCGCAAGCGCTGGCGCGCATCACCCAGGCGGTATCGACCATCGAACGGATGAACCAACAAATCGCCGCCGCCGCCCAGCAGCAAAGCGTCACCGCCGAACAAGTCAGCGTGAGCATGGAACGGGTCAGCCAGATCGCCGACGGAAACGCCCAGGAAAGCCTGCAACTGCAAACTTCGACTGCGGAGTTACAGGAGGTCGGTGTGCGCCTGAATGCGGCGGTTGGGCATTTTCGGCTTTGATTGAGCGGCAGTTCCTGGCTGAGCGAGCGCGCAAGGAGAAAAGGGCAACCGTTCAAGGTGACTACCGCCAAGCTACGCCTGGCAATAGCGGCGATGGGGCGACTCGAGACCAAGGTTGGCGATCTGTGCAAGGAGCTGGATATTACTCGACTGTCTTCGCTACCGATTGAGGTCTTCGGTAGATGGCCAAACCATCGGAGCCGATGGGCCGGATGACAAAACAGGGTGTTCTGTCGGTCTCACGCCCGCAGCTTTGGCTTGATGTTTCCCGCCACGCCCCTGTTCAGAAGGTCAGCCCGCTACTTAGTGGCCGGCTTGACCTCTTGACAAGGATCACCGCGAAAGAAGGCTTGCACGTTGGCAAACGCATCGCCGAAATACAGTTCATAGCTGTGCTTCTCGGTGTAGCCCAGGTGCGGGGAGCAGAGGACTCTCGGGTGATTGAGCAGCGGGTGCGCTTCGTCCAGGATCGGCTCGTCATCCAGTACATCCAGCGCCGCATAGCCGGGTCGCCCAGTGTTCAAAGCCTCAAGCAGGGCGCCTGGCGCGAGCAGTTCCGCGCGGCTGGTGTTGACCAGCAGTGCGCTGGGCTTCATCTGCAGCAGATCGTCGACGGTGACCACATGCCGGGTACTCTCGGTCAGGCGCAGATTGAGACTCAGCACATCGACTTCGCAGAAGAAGGCTTGCTTGCAGCTCGCGGCTCGGTGCCCGTCGCGTACCGCCGCGTCCCTCGACACCTCGCTACCCCAGACCAGCACAGGCATCTCGAAGGCCTGGGCATAGCGAGCCAGAGGCTGACCGATCCTGCCGTAACTCGTGAAAATCGCTGAGTTGGGCAGTTTTCATGAAGCAGCCACTGCCATTCACCTGTCACAACCCGCGCTGACCAGGCGTATGCAGAAGCTGGAGGAGGGGTTGGGCACCCAGTTGCTCGATAGAACCACCCGCCGCGTCAGCCTGACTGCAGTAGGTCGCGACTTTCTGCCCAAGGCGCAACGCCTGTTGGATGATTTCGAACGGTCGATCCTGGGCATTCAGGAGTTGGCCGAGCGACAGTCGGGTCAGGTGACGCTGGCCTGCATTCCCACCGCGGCCTTCTACTTCCTGCCGACGGTGATCCGCGAGTTCAATCGCCAGTACCCGAAGATCCGCATCCGCATTCTCGATTTGAGTGCTCACGAGGGGCTGGAAACAGTGCTGCGTGGCGAAGCGGATTTCGGCATCAACATGCTCAGTGGTCAGAGCGCTGAGATCGACTTCACCCCCCTGGTCAACGAGCCCTTTGTGCTGGCCTGCCGCCGCGACCACCCATTGGCCAACCAGCCGCAAGTGGCCTGGCGCGAATTCAGTGATTACCGCCTGACCGGCGTCGGACGCCTGAGCGGCAACCGTGTGTTACTGGATCATGGCCTGGCCAATCTGGACTGGCGGCCCAGCTGGTTCTACGAGGTACAACACCTGTCGACCTCGCTGGGCATGGTCGAGGCTGGCCTCGGAGTCGTAGCGCTGCCTAGCCTGGCCATGCCCGCCGAGGATCACCCGATCCTGGTTCAGCTGCCGCTGGTTGACCCGGTCATCAGCCGTACGCTCGGTCTAGTGCGGCGCCATGGTTCGTCACTATCCCCTTCAGCTGAGAAATTCGTCGATACCCTGCTACGCCAGTGGCCCGGCTATACCTCGTTGGGGGAACGCTCAAAGGAGTGATAGCTCTGGGTCAAGCGAATATTCCCAAGTTCCGTGAACATGGCATCGATCGACACGGTGTCGGCGCGGTTGAGGACGATGCTCAGCGGTGCTGTGGCAAGACCAAGGCGTTGGAACGGCCGCAGATCCTCGAGCAGCCGCAGGGGGCCGCGGCGGAACTTGCGGGCGGCGAGCATTTCCGGTGTGATCGGTGAGAGCACGCGATCAGCGGCCAGGACTCGACAGCGCCGCCGAACGCGCGGCAGCAGCGGCCCCGAAGGGGTGAGCGTAGCGAATAACCTGGGACGTAGTCCCTGGTGAGAGTCCAGCAGGCAATAAAAAACCCAGCTGGATGGCTGGGTTTCTTGAATTTGGCTCCGCGACCAGGACTCGAACCTGGGACCCAATGATTAACAGTCATTTGCTCTACCGACTGAGCTATCGCGGAACAATCGTTTCAACCGAAACAACGGCGCGTATCCTACTGATCGAGAAGGGGAAGTCAAGTGTCTGAGGCTTCCCCTGAATCGGTCAGAGAACCTGGGCGATCGCCTGGGTCACGGTTGGTAGATTGCGTTGGTTCAGCGCCGCAACGCAGATGCGCCCAGTGCCGACGGCGTAGATGCCGAACTCGTTTTTCAGGCGGTCGACCTGTTCGGTGGTCAGGCCGGAGTAGGAGAACATGCCGCGCTGTTGGGCGACGAAGCTGAAGTCGCGCTTGGCGCCGAGTTTGGCAAGCTGCTCGACCATGGCCATGCGCATGCCGCGGATACGTTCGCGCATTTCGCCCAATTCGGCTTCCCACATGGCGCGCAGCTCAGGGATGTTGAGGACGCTGGCGACTACGCTGGCGCCGTGGGTCGGCGGGTTGGAGTAGTTGGTGCGGATTACGCGTTTGAGTTGCGACAGCACCCGGCTGGTTTCGTCCTTGGAGCCGGTGACGATGGACAGCGCGCCGACTCGCTCGCCGTACAGCGAGAAGGATTTGGAGAAGGAGCTGGAAACGAAGAAGGTCAGGTCCCACTCGGCGAACAGGCGCACCGCAGCGGCGTCTTCCTCTATGCCATCACCGAAGCCCTGGTAGGCGATGTCGAGGAAGGGCACATGCTCGCGTTCGCGGAGGATCTCGAGAATGGCTTGCCAGTCGTCCATGCCGAGGTCGACGCCGGTCGGGTTGTGGCAGCAGGCGTGCAGTACCACGATCGAGCGCGGCGGCAGGTTCTTCAGGTCTTCGAGCATGCCGCCACGGTTAACGCCGTTGCTGAAGGCGTCGTAGTAGCGGTAATTGCGCACCGGGAAGCCGGCCGCCTCGAACAGTGCGCGGTGGTTTTCCCAGCTAGGGTCGCTGATGGCCACGGTGGCGTCGGGGAGCAGGCGCTTGAGGAAGTCCGCGCCGATTTTCAAAGCGCCGGTGCCGCCCAGGGCCTGGGCGGTGATCACCCGGCCTTCGCTGAGCAGCTTGGAGTCGGCGCCGAACAGCAAAGTCTGCACTGCCTTGTCGTACGCGGCGATGCCTTCTATCGGCAGGTAGCCGCGTGAGGTGTTGCTGGAAGCGGTGGAGAAAATCAAGGTCGAGCTGGCCGAG
>CAMPJN010000405.1 GCA_946886875.1 uncultured Pseudomonas sp. | reverse complement strand
TGCGCACCCGGCCGGGTACTGCAATGAATTACCCGAAGCAAGAATTGCGCCTGAATGCGCGCAGACTTAAAGGCATGCGGCTCAGGTGGTTAACCTGAGCATAGAACATGGTGGCTCAACAGCGACGACTTAACAGCGAGGAGTTGAAGCGGTGAAGCGTTGCGCGGGATTGACCGCCGCATCGAATTCACTCAGTGCGCTGGCGCCGATCAACAGCGGGTAATTGAAGTGGCTACGGTCAGTGAGGTTGACCTCGACCACCCGCTGCACTTCGCCCAGGCAGACTTCCAGCTCGATCACCGGCCGCTCGACCGGCGCCGCGCGGGGCTCGTCCGAGTCGGCTTCCTCGGTGCGGCTCTTGATTTTGCTGAGCCGCGCCAGGGGTTGCTCGAAGAGCGTGTCGTCGGCGTTTTCGGCGGCCAGGCGGAAGCGCACCCAGGGCTCGCCGTCACGCTGAAAACGCTCGATATCGGTGGCCGATAGCGACGCGGTCTTGGCCCCGGTGTCCATCTTGGCCTCAAGGGTTTTGCCGATTTGCGGCAAGCCGATTTTTTCGTAACGGCCGTAAAGGGTAGGTTGCTCAGCTATTGCCGGTAAGGCGAATAAGGTCAATAGAAGGGTAACTGTCTTCACGTAATCGGTTCTCCGAACGGGGTTGGTCGACTCTCCGAACAGGCGGAGTTACCCAGTCCGACCCTGATCGGGTGCGGAAGGTTCGGCTCAATCGCCTCGAGCGACCTCAGCTGGGCAAGCCCGTCCACAGCTCATCGACGTTGCGAAAACCCCAGTCGGTCGGCGATTCGCGGGCGACTATCTTGTCGCGGCCGACCCACTGGGCGAGGTCGATCACCTCCTGGGGAATCGGCATTTTCGCCTTGGCGGAGAAGAACACCTTGACCTTGGGCGTGAGCAGGGACGTCGGGCTCTGGTCGAGCACCACCGCGATACGCCCACTGGCCAGGCGCACCAGCGAGCCGGTGGGATAGATGCCCATGACTTTGACGAAGGCCTGGAACACGCCTTCGTCGAAATGGCCTTTCCACTCGGCCATCTTGTGAATCGACTCCGCCGGGCTCCAGCCCTTTTTGTAGGGGCGGTCCGAGCTGATCGCGTCATACACGTCGCAGACCGCGCCCATGCGCGCGAACAGGCTGATCTGCTCGCCGACCAAGCGATGCGGATAGCCGCTGCCGTCGACCTTTTCATGGTGATGCAGGCACACATCCTGTACCAGGGCGCTGGCTTGCTTGCCCGCGAGGAGAATTTCCCGACCCGCCAACGGATGCTTGCGCATGGTGACGAACTCGTCGTCGGTGAGCTTGCCGGGCTTGTTCAGCAGCGCCCAGGGCACCGCCATCTTGCCGATGTCGTGGAGCATGCCGGCCAGCCCGGCTTCGCGCACCTGGGCCTCGTCCAAGTCGAGCTGGCGGGCCAGGGCGATCATCAGCGCGCAGACCGCCACCGAATGCATATAGGTGTATTCGTCGGCGTTTTTCAGCCGCGCCAGGCTGATCAGGGCATTCGGGTGGCGCAGCAGCGAATCGGAAATCTCCCCGACCAGCTCTTCGGCCTGCTCGAACTCCAGGGCACGGCCCATGCGCGCATCGCCGAACATGCTGACCACCGCCTGCTTGGCGCGCGCACAGAGCTTGGAGGCGCGGGCGATCTCTTCGTCCAGCGGGCAATGTGCAGCACTGGGCGCAGCGACCACCGCCGACAGCCGCTCGTCTGCTTCGGCGGCGACTTGTTCGACGCTCTCGCTATGCACGCCGGGGTCGACATCCAAGCCTTTACTGGCATCTATCCAGAGTTCGCGAATACCGCTGGCCTGGATGCGTTGCAAATCCTTTTGCGATTGCAAAAGAAACTTGCTGCGCCAGAACGGGTGATCCATCCACGCACCGCAAAACTCCTGGATATACATGCCAACGCGGACGTCGGCGACTGCGATACGCTTCAACATCGAATCAGCTCAGATCGAATCATCAGGGGTAGGAACGGCTTCCGTTGTAATACTAGGCCATAGGCCGGGTCCAGGCTTGAACGCGCCAAGCAATGGCAATATGCCACACATGAGTGTCGACTTGGAGTCATTCGCCTTCACTGCTTATGATGGCCACGCCACGCGCCGACAAGGAATACTCATGCGCCCGCTGCTGACTGGCCTCGCTGTCACCCTGCTGTTGCTGCTCAATACCCTGACCCTGATCGGGCCGATGCTGCTGATCGCCCTGGGCAAGTTCGTGTTGCCGAGCAAGGCGCTGAAAGCCGCCTGTTCACGCGGGGTGATGTGGATTGCGGAAACCTGGGCGGAGATCAACAAGTGGATCTTCGCCACGCTGCTGCCGGTGCAGTGGGATATTCGCGGCGCCGGGCAACTGCGCACAACCACGTCGTATCTGGTGGTCAGCAATCACCAATCCTGGGTGGATATTCCGGCACTGGTGCAGGCATTCAACCGCAAGACACCGTTCTTCAAGTTCTTTCTGAAAAAAGAGCTGATCTGGGTGCCCTTTCTCGGCCTGGCCTGGTGGGCGCTGGATTATCCCTTTATGCGCCGTTACTCCAAGGCGTTTCTGGCCAAGCACCCGCAGCTCAAAGGCCAGGACCTGCTGATCACCAAGCTCGCTTGCGAGAAGTTCAAGGAGCTGCCGGTGACCGTGGTCAACTACCTCGAAGGCACGCGTTGCACGCCGGCGAAACAGGCACAGCAGGGCTCGCCCTACCAGTATCTGCTCAAGCCCAAGGCTGGCGGCGTGGCCTTCGTCCTCGCCGCGTTGGGCGAACAACTGGACGCGGTGCTGGATGTCACCGTGGTCTACCCGAGCGCACGGATTCCAGGCTTCTGGGATTTGATCAGCGGCCAGGTGCCCAAGGTCATCGTCGATATCCAGACCCACGCGCTCGACCCGGCGCTGTGGCAGGGCGACTATGAAAACGACGCGCAATTTCGCCAGTACGTGCAGACTTGGGTCACGCGTTTGTGGGAAGAGAAGGATGCGCGGATCGCGCGGATCAAAGCCGAGACGTAGGGCGGGTTAGGCTCGCGACGCAAGGCAGAATGGATGACCACGGCAGTCGGGCGTGCCGTAACCCGCCAGCGGTGGCAGGTCGGGCACCGCGATGTTGGGTTACGCGGCGCCCGACCTTAGTGGTTGTATGTAGGTTCGCGGGATTGCGCCGCTAACCCAACCTACGATGCATCAAGCCGCGCTAAACATCTTGTGCGGGTCGATGACGAATTTCTTCGGCACGCCGGCATCGAATTCGCCGTAACCGCGCGGCGCGTCGTCCAGGCTGATCACCTGCACGCCGACCACTTCGGCGATGTTGATGCGGTCCCACATGATCGCCTGCATCAGCTGGCGGTTGTACTTCATCACCGGGGTCTGGCCGGTGTGGAAGCTGTGCGACTTGGCCCAGCCGAGGCCGAAGCGGATGCTCAGCGCGCCCTTCTTCGCCGCGGCATCGACCGCGCCTGGATCATCGGTGACGTACAGGCCGGGAATACCGATCTTGCCGGCGACCCTTACCACACCCATCAGCGAGTTGAGCACAGTGGCAGGCGCTTCATGTTGCACACCGGCATGGCCATGGCCGCGGGCTTCGAAGCCCACTGCATCGACTGCGCAATCGACTTCCGGCTCGCCCAGCAGTGCAGCGATCTGCTCGTGCAGCGGGGTGTCCAGGGACAGGTCGGCGATTTCGAAACCCTGGGCCTTGGCATGCACCAGACGCACCGGGTTGACGTCGCCGACGATTACCACCGCAGCACCAAGCAAGCGTGCCGAGGCAGCGGCGGCCAAACCGACCGGGCCAGCGCCGGCGATATACACGGTGCTGCCCGGGCCGACACCGGCGGTAACCGCGCCGTGGTAGCCGGTCGGCAGGATGTCGGAGAGGCAGGTCAGGTCGCGGATTTTCTCCATCGCCCGGTCGCGATCCG
>CAMPJN010000404.1 GCA_946886875.1 uncultured Pseudomonas sp. | reverse complement strand
ATGCGCTGTTCGACCAGCTCGGCAAGCACATCGGCTGGCTCGGGGTGAACACCCACGGCGCGGTGATCATCGCCTCCCTCGGCGGCATGGCTCTGCATATCTGGACGATCAAGGGCTACTTCGAGAGCATCGACGCCTCGCTGGAAGAGGCCGCCATCGTCGACGGCGCCACCACCTGGCAGGCCTTCGTGCATATCCTGTTGCCGATGAGCGTGCCTATCCTCGCGGTGGTATTTATCCTGGCCTTTATCACCAGCATCACCGAATACCCGATCGCCTCGGTGCTGCTGATGGATGTCGACAAACTGACCCTGTCGGTCGGCGCCCAGCAATACCTGTACGACCAGAACTACCTGTGGGGCGACTTCGCCGCCGCCGCGGTGCTCTCCGGTCTGCCGATTACCGCGGTGTTCCTCTATTGCCAGAAGTGGATAGTTGGCGGGCTGACGGCGGGTGGGGTGAAGGGCTAGCCGACGCGATGTAGGCCGGGCGTGCTGGCGTAGGTTGGGCTGAGCTTTGCGAAGCCCAACACAGATCGAAACCCGAGTATTGCCCGCGATTTGCGTAGAATTCAGCGCTTACCCGAATAACCAATAAGAAACGGGAAACGATCATGAATGCCGCCATGCCAGCCGCTTTACCGCTGATTCCCGCGAAACTGAGTATGCCGACTCTGCCGGCCGGGTTGCTCGCCCGCCCGCGCCTCGATGAGTGGCTGCCGCGTGTGCGCGAGGTGCGCCTGGTGGTGCTGCAGGCGCCCAGCGGCTTCGGCAAAACCACCTTGGCCTGCCAATGGGCCAAGGCCTTTACCGGCCAGGTCGCCTGGCTGCAACTGCATGCCAGCGACAACCAGGCGCGCCAGCTCAGCCGCTATCTGCTGCACGCCCTTGACCGCCAGTTGGAACACGGCTGCCCGTTGAGCCTGTTGCTGGCCGATCAGGGCGGCGAGAGTTTCGAAACCCTGCTGACCCACCTGCTCGCCGAACTGCCGGCCGAGCATGCCCCGCTGCTGCTGGTGCTCGATGAGTTCGAGCTGCTGGATAACCGTGAGGTGATAGCCGCGCTGCGTTTTTTCCTACGCAATATGCCGACCTGGATGACCCTGCTGGTGTGCAGCCGCGGCCTGCCGGAATTGGGCGTCGCCGATCTGCGGGTCAAGCACCAGTTGCTGATCCTCGATGCCGAGCAACTGGCGTTCGAAACCGACGAGGTGCAGGCACTGCTGGAGTTGGGCTTGCCGGTGGCGATCAATCGCGAGCAGGTCGAACGCCTCAACCGGCGTATCGGCGGCTGGCCCAGCGCCCTGCAACTGGTGTTGCAGGAGGTGCAGACCAGCCGCGGCATGGACCTGTTTCTGGAGAGCCTGCAGCTCGGCCACCCCTATATCCGTGATTATCTGCGTGAACAGGTGGTTAGCGAACTGAGCCCGGCGACCCTGGAATTCCTCCATTCCACCTGCCTGCTGGAGCGCTTCAGCGCGCCCCTGGCCGATCACCTGACCCAGGGCTGCAACGCCCGCGACATGCTCGAACAGATCGAGCGTGGCGGCCTGTTCCTGCAACCGCTCGATAGCCTGCGCCAGTGGTACAGCTATCACCCGCTATTCGCCGTGTTCCTCCAGGGCGAACTGCATACCCACCAGCCACAGCGGGTTTCCGATCTGCACCTGCGCGCCTCGGAGGCGCTGTTCGCCGAGAACATGCCGGAGGAGGCCGCGCGCCATGCGGTGCTGGCGCGCAATCCGGCGCGGGTCGGCGAAGTGCTGGAGCGCCACGGCCGCCAGTTCTACCGCCAGGGCCGCCTGAGCCTGTTGCAACAGTGCCTGGAAACCCTGCCGGTCAGCAGCATCGCCAACTCGCCGCTGTTCACCCTTCTGCAGGCCTGGGTGTCGCAGAACTCCTATCAGTTCGATCAGGTCGAGAGCTGGTTCAGCGCCGGCGAGCGGGCCTTGCAGGAGCGCTGCTCCGAACAGGAATGGGCGCGCATCGTCGGCGAGTTCAATGCGGTGCGCGCCCAGGTGGCGATGAACCGCGGCGACGAGCAGACCGCTATCGCCCTGGCCCACGAGGCGCTGGCCTGCGAGCCGCTGATCATGCGCACCTCCAAGGTCGCCGCGCTGTCCGGCCTGGCCGAGGCGCATTTCGTTCAGGGCATGCTGGTACAGGCGCAGCAGCAGTACGAGGAAGCCGAAAGCCGCGCCCGCGAGATTCGCGCCTCGCATCTGGTGGTCTGGAGCCTGGGGCAACTCTCGGAAATCGCCATCGCCCAGGGCCATCTGCAGAAGGCTTACTCGCTGCAGGAAAAGGCCATCCATTACATCGAACAGGAACGCCTGCAGGCTACGCCGATCATGGAGTTCATCTACCGCGTGCGCGGCCAGGTGCTGTGGGAATGGCACCACCTCGACGCCGCCGAACAGTGCGCGTTGCAGGGCATCCAGATTCTCGACGAGGTCGGCGACCGCTGGCTGCTGCAATGCTATGCGCTGCTCGCCAGCATCGCCCATGCCCGCGGCCAGCAGAGCGTGTGCGCCGACTATATCGGCAAGATCCAGAGCATGCTGGCCGACGACAATTACCATATCGACTGGCTGACCAACGCCCACGCGGTGATGCTCGGCTACTGGGATTCGACCCAGGACAAGGAAGCCATCCAACAATGGCTGGGCACCGCGCCGCCGCTCAAACCGGGGGTCAACCACTTCGCCCAGTACAACGGGCGCAACCATGTGCGCGCGCACCTGTCGCTGAACCAGCCGGAGAAGGCCCTGCCGATCATCCGCCAGTTACAGGCCGATGCCGAACAGCATGGCTTGGTGATGGACGCCAATCGTAACCATATCCTTCAGGCCCAGTTGCACTGGCTGCGCGAAGAACGCCAGCTGGCCCTCGATCATCTGCACCAGGCCCTGACTCTGGCCAGCAACACCGGCGCCATCGGCAGCTTTTTGCGCATCGGCAAGCTGATCATCGTCATGCTCAAGTCGTTGCAGCACGAACGCCGCCTCGGCGAGATGGAAGCCCAGCGTGCCGACCGGGTGATCCAATTGGCCCAGCAGCAGCGCGACTTCAGCCGGGCGATCCGCATCACCCTCGACGAGGCGGTGATCCAGGACATCATCAACCGCCCCGACGTGCCCGAACTGCTGCGCCACTCGCCGCTGACCCGCCGTGAATGGCAGGTACTCAGCCTGATCCACGCCGGCCAGTCCAACGAACAGATCGCCGAACACCTCAACGTAGCGCCGACCACGATCAAGACCCATATCCGCAGCCTCTACCAGAAACTCAACATCACCCACCGCAGCGAGGCGGTGCAGCTGGCGCGTAGTCTGTTAAGCAAGATTCAGGGTGATTGAATCGAGATCGTCAGGTACAGATTAATGAACCTGTTTGGGCTACGAGCACGCTTGTGTAGGAGCGGCCTTGGCCGCGATAACGATTAGGTTCAGCTCCGCGCAAGGCTTCGTAGGTTGGTGCTGAGCCTGCGAAGCCCAACGAGGCAGCAACCTGTCTTCTGCTGGGCTCGGGCATGATCCGATATCTACCCGCTCACCGCTTTGTTGGGCTTCGCTGCGCTCAGCGCCAACCTACCGATCATCGAATCGTAGGGCGGGTGAAACCCGCCAAGGGCACAGGTGCAGATAATGGCTTGGCGGGTTGCACCCGCCCTACAGGTCGGCAAATGCGAAAGCGCTGCGCTGCAAACCGTGAGATCGGCCCCAGACTAAGTTGAACTCAGCAGAGCGCGCCGCGATCAGTCAGCCCCCTATTGCGTTCCTCATCCCCCTCTACGCCCAAGACCTACGCCTGCACCATCCTCCCGCGAAATAAAGCCCTGGGAGGATGTGCAGGCAAAGGCTCGAACCTAGAGTGAAAGCATCTTTCCATCATCTCGAAGGTTGGCTGTATGACTCACAATGACTGGTGGCGCGGCGGCGTTATTTAT
>CAMPJN010000403.1 GCA_946886875.1 uncultured Pseudomonas sp. | reverse complement strand
GCGAACAGCTCGGCGTCGATATGCGCGTTGTTGCACATGCCGGCCATGATATTCATTGATTCCGACAGCAGTTTGCCCTTCTTGTAGGGGCGGTCCACCGCGGTCAACGCCTCGAAAATATCGGCGATCGCCATCATCCGCGCCGGCAGGCTCATCTGTTCGCGGCGTAGGCGTTTCGGGTAGCCGCTGCCATCCATTTTCTCGTGGTGGCCGCCGGCGATCTCCGCGACGTTCTGCAGGTGCGGGGGAAAGGGCAGCTTGTCGAGCATCAGGATGGTTTGCACGATGTGGTGGTTGATGACGTAACGCTCTTCGCTGGTCAGGGTGCCGCGACTGGTGCCGAGGTTGTACAGCTCGCCGCGATTGAATTTGTACCTCGGCACCTCCAGCTTGATGCCCCAGGGGTTGTCCTCAGGGATGATCTCCGCGGCGGCGCGTTCGATCAGGTGCTCCTGCTTGTCGGCCAGCAATGCTTCTTGCACCGGCAGTGCGGGGGCGGGCTGACGCTCCTGGCGCTGGCGCTCTTCCCAGGAGACGCCGAGGCGATCGTCCAGGGTGCGCGTCCAGGTGCGTTGGGCGATCTGTTGCAGGCGCGTCAGATGCTCCGCGGCCATGGCTTCGCCGCCCAGGTTGCAGCGCGCGACGAAGGCGAAGTCGTCGTCCAGGTCGGCCAAGCTGCGCTCGCGCCGTTCGGCCAGTTGCGCGCGCTCGCCGCCTTCGGCGCAGCCTTGCCAATAGTCGACCCAGGCATCGCGCTTGAGCACCTCGAAACGGGTTCGTACCTCATGGATGCGGTCGTACAGGGTTTCCAGCTTGGTGGCTTTATCCACCACGTATTCGGGGGTGGTGACCTTGCCGCAATCGTGCAGCCATGAGGCGATATGCAGGGCTTCCCACTGGTCCTCGTCGGGTTGGAAGTCGGCAAAGGCCGGTTGCTCGCTGGCCGCAGCGGCGCGGGCCAGCATCAGGGTGATTTCCGGTACGCGTTGGCAATGGCCGCCGGTATAGGGGCTCTTGGCGTCGATGGCGCCGGCGAGCAACTGAATGAAGGAGTCCAGCAAGTGCTTCTGCCGTTCGAGCAGGCGCTGGCTTTCGATGCACAGCGCCGCAACGCCCGAGACCGCCTCGATAAATGCCACGCGCTCCGGGCTTTGCAGCGCAAGGTCGGACTCATCGCCGCGGTCGCAATGCAGCAGCACCAGCACGCCCAGGGTCGCGCCCTGGCGATTGTGCAAACCGGCGGCCACCAGGTGGATGCGCGGGCTGTCGAGGGTCTGTAACAGGCTTTTATAGGCGCCGGCCTGATCGAACCCCAGGGAAGCGACACTGCTGGCACCACCGTTGGCCGGCTGCTGCAGCCAGGCGGGAATGTTCTCTGCGGCTTTGCGGTAAGCGGGGATGCCGTGCTTATCCAGGCTGTGCTGCTCGCCGCCGATAAACAGGCCGTAGGGTTGCAGATCGCCGCTCTCGGCATCGAGTAGATAGAGCAGACCGCCGTGGGCTTCGCCGATATCGACAGTTTCTTCCAATACCCGTTTGAGCAGGGAGTCGAAGCGGGTTTCCGCCGACAGGCTGGAGGCGATCTCGAGAAAGCTCGAGATGGTTTCCTTCATTCGCGCCATGGACACAGCCAGTTGATCGACCTCCAGCACCGGCGAACGGCCGCTGGCCGGGTAGTCGAAATCGAAGCGGCGGATCGCTTCGGCTTCCATCACCAATGCGCGTAGTGGCTTGACGATAAGGCGCGAAGTTATCCAGCCCAGGGGCAGGCACAGCAACAGCGTGGTCAGTGTGAGCAAGGCGCCTTGCCAGCGGATGCGATAGGCATCGGCCAGCAGTTCGTCTTCGGGCACCAGTAGCGCCAAATTCAGTCCTTGCGGGCCGCCTTCCTGCAAATGGCGACGCGATACCACCCAGCGCCTATCGTTGAGTTCGAGCACGCCCGATTGCGCCGCGCTGGAGTCGTCGAGCAGCGCGGCGAGGGCGGGACTGAGATCGCGGGCTTGGGCCAAGCGGTTTTCACCTTTCTGCACCACCACCCGGGTGCTGTCTGGATAGGCCACAACATTGCCCTGCGGGTCCATCAGCACCACGTCGCTGTTGGCGGTGACCTTATGACTGGCCAGGGTCGCCGACAGATCGTCGAGGGTCAGATCGACGGCCAGTACGGCGGCCAACCCGCTGCGCCGCGCCAGGGTGGTGCCGACCTCGGCGGTGGAGAAAAACACATAGGGCGCGGTGGTGATCTGCCCGCCGTCGCCACGCGCACGTTGATACCAGCTGCGTTGACGCGGGTCGTATTGCTCCTTGCCGATCTGCCGTCGACTGATCAGATTCAGCGAGCCGTCATAGAACAGGTAGTTGCTGTCGGTGCCGGTTGCAGTGCGGTCGATCGACCAGACATGGAACACCGCATTGTGCGGCGCGTCGAAACGTTGTTTCAGCGCCTCGCTGCGTAGCGGTCGCAGCATAAAGAAGTCGCCATCGTCATAGCCGACGTACATAGACGCCAGCTTGGGATTGTCGCGCAGCGCCTGGGCAAATGGCTGCAACAGGCGCAGGCGGCTCTGCAGATCGCCGGTCTGGGTGGCTTCATTCAGGGCCAGCAAACTGAGCAGATGGCGAATCGGCTGATAGGTGTGCTGCAAATCCTGTTGCACGTCCTGCTGGATTCGCTCGAATAAGGTGGCGCTGCTGGAAAAGATGATCTGGCTGGTCTGTCGGTAGTTGAACAGCCCGAGCACTATCCCCGTCAGAAGCAACAACAGGGTGAACAGCACGCTGATATGCACATGCAGGGGAAAGCGGCGTTGACTGGTCTGCGAGCGATGAGGCATAGCGCGACACTCCGTGATTGCGCTTAAGGCTCGAAAAAGCATAGTGAAAGTGCCGCAGGCGTGCCGACTAAAAACGATTTCGCATAAGAAACAGTTGGATTAGAGCCAGGCGCGCTGGGTAGAAGGCGAGCCGCTTCTACAGATCCAGGCCAGAAAAAAATGCCGTTCACCTGTTTAGGTGAACGGCATTGCTTACCAATTGCGTCGTTTTCAGGGGCGAAACGGATGCAACGGATCGTCCCTGTTTGCGCCCTGTCAGAGCAGCGGCAGGGTGTAGCTGACGATCAGGCGGTTTTCGTCGAGTTCGCCGAGGGCATCAGAACGCACCATGGCGTTGCGCCAGCGCAGGGCCAGGTTCTTCAGCGGGCCTTCCTGGATGGTGTAGCTGATGTCCACGTCCCGTTCCCACTCTTCGCTGTTACGGCCGGCAACCTCGAAGCCGTCGCCGGTTACATAACGGGCGAAGGCTACCAACCCGGGTATGCCGTAGGAGGCGAAGTTGATGTCGTAGCGTGCTTGCCAGGATTTCTCGTCCTTACGGGTGAAGTCGAGGATCTGCAGGTAGTTGACGATATAGGGATCGGTTTCCTGGAGGAACGGGAAGGCGTTGTCGCCGCCGACTTCCTGGTAGCCCAGGCGGAAGGTATGGGCGCCGGTGCCGGCCCAGAGGTTGACTGAGGTCAGGTTGTTGTCGATCTTGCCGCCCAGATTCTTGCCGTTGTCGTTGGAATCGAAGTAGGCCAGGTTGGCGCCCAGCTTCCAATCGCCGATCGGCTGGATGTGCACCAGGTTGTAGAGTTTCTGGTCGTAGATGTCTTCCAGCTCGCCGTACCACAGGCCGACCGTGGTATTGCCGCCGTTGAACTTGTAGTCGCCGCCGCCGAAGTTATAGCGGTCGCTTTCGCCGCCAGCGTTGCTCGCGCGGATGTCCTGGCTGTCGGTGGAGTCGCGGAAGTTCACCTCACGAAGTTGGCCGGCATTGAGGCTCAATCCGGCGATCTCTTGCGAGTTGAGCATGCCGCCGGTGAAGACTTGCGGTAGCAGGCGCGAATCGCCAGAGGAGACGATCGGCAGCTTGGGCATCAGGCCGCCGACCTTGAGTACGGTTTTCGACAG
>CAMPJN010000402.1 GCA_946886875.1 uncultured Pseudomonas sp. | reverse complement strand
AACTCCGGCGCCGAAGCCAACGAGGCCGCGTTCAAGCTGGCCCGTCGCGTGGCCTTCGATAAGTACGGCGAAGAGAAATGCGAAATCATCGCTGCGACCAACAGCTTCCACGGCCGTACCCTGTTCACCGTCAGCGTCGGCGGCCAGCCGAAGTATTCCGACGGCTTCGGGCCGAAGATCCAGGGCATCAGCCATGTGCCCTATAACGATCTGGAAGCCCTGAAGGCTGCGGTTTCCGACAAGACCTGCGCCATCGTGCTGGAGCCGATCCAGGGCGAAGGCGGTGTGTTGCCGGCTGATCTGGCCTACCTGCAGGGCGCCCGCGAGCTGTGCGACAAGCACAATGCATTGCTGGTATTCGACGAAGTACAGACCGGCATGGGCCGCAGCGGCTCGCTGTTCGCCTACCAGCATTACGGCGTGACCCCGGACATCCTCTCCAGCGCCAAGAGCCTGGGCGGCGGCTTCCCGATCGGCGCCATGTTGACCACCAGCGAACTGGCCAAGCACCTGCCGGTCGGCACCCACGGCACCACTTACGGCGGCAACCCGCTGGCCTGCGCGGTGGGCGAGGCGGTGATCGATACCGTCAATACCCCGGCAGTGCTCGACGGCGTAAAAGCCAAGCACCTGCAGTTCAAGAACACCCTGGAGCGGATCGGTGAGCAGTATGGCGTGTTCAGCCAGGTGCGCGGTCTCGGTCTGCTGATCGGCGCGGTGCTGTCCGATGCCTGGAAGGGCAAGGCCAAGGCGATTCTCGATGCCGCCGCAGTGGAAGGTGTGATGGTCCTGCAAGCCAGTCCGGACGTGGTGCGTTTCGCCCCGAGCCTGGTGGTGGAAGATGCCGATATCGATGAAGGTCTGGCGCGTTTCGAACGTGCCGTGGCCAAGCTGACCCAAGCTTGAGTCGACGGCCCGGGTAGCCGTTCCGCGGCGCCCGGGCTGCGCTTGCCCGGCCCATGGATGGATCGGGCGAACTGCAAGGATGACTGTCTCTGTGTGTGCTGTGGCCTGTGGTCGCGGCTTTCTCTGAGTGGCTCGCATGAGCCGCTTGGAGCTTTTATTTAAAGGAGTGACACCATGCTGGTGATGCGCCCCGCGCAAATGGCCGACCTCGCTGAAGTGCAGCGTCTGGCCGCGGATAGCCCGGTTGGTGTGACTTCACTGCCGGACGACGCCGAACGCCTGAGCGACAAGATCGCCGCTTCGGAAGCCTCGTTTTCCGCGGAAGTCAGCTTCAATGGCGAAGAGAGCTACTTTTTCGTGCTCGAAGACAGCGAAAGCGGGCGCCTGGTCGGCTGCTCCGCGATCGTGGCTTCGGCCGGCTATTCCGAGCCGTTCTACAGCTTTCGCAACGAGACCTTCGTGCACAACTCGCGCGAGCTGAAGATCCATAACAAGATCCATGTGCTCTCGCTGTGCCACGACCTCACCGGCAATAGCCTGCTGACCAGCTTCTACGTCGAGCGGCCGTTGGTCGATACTGAGTACGCCGAGCTGAATTCGCGGGCGCGGCTGCTGTTCGTCGCCGCCCACCCGGAGCGTTTCGCCGATGCCATGGTGGTGGAGATCGTCGGCCACAGCGACGAATCCGGCGATTCGCCGTTCTGGGATTCGGTCGGGCGCAACTTCTTCGATATGAGCTACAGCGACGCCGAGCGCCTGTCCGGGTTGAAGAGCCGCACCTTCCTCGCCGAGCTGATGCCGCATTACCCGATTTATGTGCCGCTGCTGCCGGACGAGGCGCAGGAAGCCATGGGCCAGGTCCATCCGCGGGCGCAGATCACCTTCGACATCCTGATGCGCGAAGGCTTCGAGACCGATCACTACATCGATATTTTCGACGGCGGGCCGACCCTGCACGCGCGCACTTCGGGTATTCGTTCGATCGCCCAGAGCCGCGTGGTGCCGGTGCGCTTTGGCGAGCCGGGTAAAGGCGGGCGGCCGTACCTGGTGAGCAACGGCTTGTTGCAGGATTTCCGCGCGGTGGTCGCCGAGCTGGATTGGGTGCCGGGTAAGCCGGTGACCCTCAGCCTCGCCGCGGCCGAGGCCCTGGGCGTCGGCGAAGGTTCCAGTGTCCGCCTGGTGGCGGTGTGAGCCGCCGCGAGCGGCAAGCGCTGGGCGGCAAGCTTGAGTGCATTTCAATTTGTAGTTCGCTGCCTGTAGTTGGCAGCAGTCCGGAGGAATCATGATCGTTCGCCCCGTACGCAGTGCCGATCTTCCGGCCTTGATCGACCTGGCGCGCAGCACAGGCGCGGGCCTGACCACCTTGCCGGCCAACGAGGAGCGCCTGGCGCATCGGGTCGGTTGGGCGGAGAAGACCTTCCGCGGCGAGGCCGAACGCGCCGATGCCGATTACCTGTTCGTGCTGGAAAACGACCAGGGCCAGGTGGTGGGCATTTCCGCCGTGGCCGGCGCGGTCGGCCTGCGCGAGCCCTGGTACAACTACCGGGTCGGCCTGACCGTCAGCGCCTCTCAGGAGCTGAACATTCACCGGCAGATCCCCACGCTGTTCCTGGCCAACGACCTGACCGGCAACTCCGAGCTGTGCTCGCTGTTCCTGCGTGCCGATCATCGCACCGGGCTCAACGGCCGTTTGCTGTCGAAGGCGCGCTTTCTGTTTATCGCCGAGTTCCGCCACTTGTTCGGCGACAAGGTGATCGCCGAAATGCGCGGCATGTCCGATGAACAGGGCCGTTCGCCGTTCTGGGAAAGCCTCGGCCGACATTTCTTCAAGATGGAATTCAGCCAGGCCGACTACCTCACCGGCGTCGGTAACAAAGCCTTTATCGCCGAGTTGATGCCGAAGTTCCCGCTGTACACCTGCTTTCTCTCCGAGGACGCGCGCAACATCATCGGCCGCGTGCACCCGGACACCGAGCCGGCGCTGGCCATGCTCAAGGGCGAAGGTTTCAGCTATCAGGGCTATGTCGATATCTTCGACGCCGGCCCGGCGATCGAAGCGGAAACCGCGAAGATCCGCGCGGTGCGCGATAGCCAGAGCCTGGTGTTGGCGATTGGCACGCCTGGCGACGATGCCAGCGCCTTCATCATGCATAACCGCAAACGCGAGGATTGCCGCATCACCGTCGGCGCCGCGCGTCTGGCCGCCGGCACCCTGGTGGTCGACCCCTTGACCGCCAAGCGCCTGCGCCTGGCCGCAGGCGATCAGGTCCGCGCCGTGGCGTTGTCCGCGCGCGGCTGATTGGGTCGCGTGGCGTCATTAGCAGGTGGTTTTTCAACAGCCTGCTGGAGCTGGGCGGCTCAATTGAATCTTGCATCCGGCCTCGCGCCGGCTGCTGAATTTGCTGGGAGTGATAAAACAAAATGAGCACTCATTACATCGCCGGTAGCTGGCATACGGGCCAGGGCCAGCCCCTGGAATCCTTGAACCCGGTCAGCCAGGAAGTTATCTGGAGCGGCCAGGGCGCCGACGTCAGCCAAGTGGATGCCGCGGTGCAGGCCGCCCGCGCCGCGTTCCCGGCCTGGGCCTCGCGCTCTCTGGAGCAACGCATCGCCGTGCTCGAGCAGTTTGCCGCGGCCTTGAAAGCCCGTGCCGACGAACTGGCCCATGCGATCGGCGAGGAAACCGGCAAGCCGCTGTGGGAATCGGCCACCGAAGTAACCAGCATGGCCAACAAGGTCGCTATCTCGATCCAAAGCTATCGCGAACGTACCGGCGAGAAGAGCGGCCCGCTGGGCGACGCCACCGCCGTACTGCGGCACAAACCCCACGGCGTGGTGGCGGTGTTCGGCCCGTATAACTTCCCCGGTCATTTGCCTAACGGCCATATAGTGCCGGCGCTGCTGGCCGGCAATACGGTGGTGTTCAAACCCAGTGAGTTGACCCCGAAGGTCGCCGAGCTGACGCTCAAGTGCTGGATCGAAGCCGGTCTGCCCGCCGGTGTGCTCAACCTGGTGCAGGGCGCGCGGGAAACCGGCGTGGCGCTGGCGG